>NZ_JACAXC010000009.1:0-86044 GCF_013391535.1 Acinetobacter sp. SwsAc4 | reverse complement strand
TAGATATTTGTTTAAGATGAGATGTAACTCATTGAAATGTGTCATCATATTCGTCGTCAGAAAACAAGTATTATGCCATTATTTCAATGAGTTGTCTTTTTTTGTCGTGTACAAAGAATCTTTTATTAAAATTTGGTTCTTGATTTAATTTTTATTTTAGAGCTGTCTTTCACAACCTGCATCACAGGATAACTACGTGTTTCCTTCACCCCAGGAAGTTGCCATAAAATTTGCCCTGCGATACGACGAAACTCCTCCATCCCTGCACTACGCAATTTGATCAAAAAGTCGAAGCCACCACTTACCATATGACACTCAACAATCTCTGGATATTGTGTCACTGCATCAATAAAATCCTCGAGCACATTTGGTGTGGTTTTATCTAAAAGCACCTCAACAAACACAAGAAAACTCGCATTTAACTTATTCGGATTGAGTTTTGCCTCATATCCCAAGATAAATTCATCCTTCGTCAACTTTTGGACACGAGCCATCACGGCAGTCGGCGAAAGGTTCACTAATTCAGCCAATTTACTGTTGGAAATTCTTCCATCTGTTTGAAGAATATCCAGAATTTTCAGATCGGTACGATCTAATGTATAAATAGGGCCATTCAACTGAATTTTCCTCTAAAAAATAGGCAAATTATAGTGAGTTACTCGGGTTTTATTCTGTAATCATAAATTATCTAAACCTCTCTACTCAATATGTTCTAGAGATTGTTATTGGAATTTAGTATGAATACATTGGATACTCCTGCACAAATGGACACAGCTCACACAAACGGTTATATCACCGAATTTAAAGAAAAAAGTGAGTTTGAGCAACGCATTAATACAGCTTGGCGACGTGCTGAGCATGAAGCGGTTAAACAACTTGCAGAATCAGCAGATATTTCTCCTGATCTTGATCAAAAAATTTATGAATTAGCATTCAGTCTTGCACATAATTTACGTGAACGTAAAAGCTCGGCTGGAAAAGCGGGTATTGTTCAAGGTTTACTCCAAGAGTTCTCACTTTCTTCACAAGAAGGTGTGGCATTGATGTGTTTGGCAGAAGCATTACTTCGTATTCCAGATACAGCAACACGTGATTTACTCATTCGTGACAAAATTAACCAAGGCAATTGGAAAGAGCATTTGGGTCAAAGTAATCTGATGTTCGTAAATGCCGCTGCTTGGGGTTTAATGCTGACTGGCAAGTTAATGGAAACACCTAAACAAACCAGCTTATCCAGTATTTTAACAGGTCTTCTCGCTCGCAGTGGACGTGGCATCATTCGTAAAGCGGTTGATGTCGCGATGCGTATGATGGGTGAGCAATTCGTTACGGGTGAAACCATCGAAGAAGCACTTGAACATGCAAAACCATTTGAACACAAAGGTTTCCGCTATTCATACGATATGCTCGGTGAAGCTGCGCTAACTGATCATGATGCTGAGCGTTATTATAACGATTACACTCAAGCGATTCATGCCATTGGTAAAGCATCAAACGGGCGTGGTGTTTATGAAGGTCCTGGTATCTCGATTAAACTCTCTGCTTTGCACCCACGTTACCAACGTGCGCAAATTGATCGTGTACATCATGAGCTTTACAACAAAGTTTTCGAACTTGCATGCTTGGCAAAACAATATGACATCGGCTTAAACATCGATGCTGAAGAATCTGAACGTTTAGAAATTTCCCTCGAATTGCTTGAGCGTTTATGTTTCGAACCAAAACTTGCGAATTGGAAAGGCATTGGTTTCGTTATTCAGGCGTATCAAAAACGTTGTTTCTACGTGGTTGATTATATAGTTGATCTTGCAAAACGTAGTAACAAACGCCTGATGATCCGTTTGGTGAAAGGTGCATATTGGGATAGCGAAATCAAGAAAGCGCAAATTGACGGCATGACGGATTACCCTGTGTTTACTCGTAAAGTTCACACTGATTTGTCATATATTGCTTGTGCGAAGAAGCTTCTTGCTGCACCAGATCAAGTCTATCCGCAATTTGCAACGCACAATGCACAATCACTTGCAACGATTTATACACTTGCAGACCCAAGCAAATATTATCCAGGTCAATATGAGTTCCAATGCCTACACGGTATGGGCGAACCTTTGTATGAGCAAGTTGTAGGTTCAAAAGCAGACAATAAACTTGGTGTGCCATGCCGCGTCTATGCGCCAGTGGGTAACCATGAAACTTTATTGGCTTACTTAGTCCGTCGTTTACTGGAAAATGGTGCAAATACCTCATTCGTAAACCGTATTGCAGACAAGACATTAAAAGTTGAAGACTTAATTCAGTCTCCAATTAAAGATATTCAAACTGCTGCGAAAGATGAAGGTCAGATTGGCTTAAAACATCCTGCGATTCCACTTCCGTATGATCTTTACCCATTACGTCCGAACTCAAGTGGTTTTGATTTAAATAACGACACACCACTCGCAGCTCTGGATGCGACTGCACAAAAACTCCGTAGCCATATTTGGAAAAGTGCACCTTTACTTGGTTTTGAATCAACAGTTCACGATCAAAGTAATGCGATTGCAATTACAAACCCTGCACAAAATAGTGAAATTGTCGGTCATGTCAATGAAGCGACTAGCGCGGATGTACAACCGGCATTAGAAGCAGCTGTACAAGCTGAACAAAGCTGGGCTGCAACAGATAAAGTTGAACGTGCAGCTTGCTTAAAACGCGCTGCAGATTTGATGGAAGCTCGCATCCAAGAATTGATGGTATTACTTTGCCGTGAAAGTGGTAAAACTTATGCCAATGCCATTGCAGAAGTTCGTGAAGCCGTTGATTTCTTGCGTTACTATGCGACACAAATCGAAAACTTGCCTGCAAATGCACAAGTAAAGCCATTAGGTACAGTCTTGTGTATTAGCCCATGGAACTTCCCTCTTGCGATTTTCTCTGGTCAAATTGCTGCTGCATTGGTTAGTGGTAACTGTGTGATTGCCAAACCAGCAGAACAAACACCACTCATTGCAGCGCAAGCCGTTCAAATACTTTGGGAAGCTGGTGTGCCACACGCCGTTGTTCAACTTCTGCCGGGTCGTGGTGAAACTGTTGGTGCTCAACTTAGCCAAGATGATCGCATTCAAGGCATTATGTTTACGGGTTCGACAGAAGTTGCAAAAATCTTGCAAAAAACTGTGGCAAAACGTTTATCTCCAAATGGTCAACCGATTCCGCTCATCGCGGAAACAGGTGGTCAAAATGCGATGATCGTCGATTCTTCTGCACTCACTGAACAAGTGGTTCTCGATGTCGTCAGTTCTGCATTTGACAGTGCTGGTCAACGTTGTTCTGCACTTCGTATCTTATGTGTACAAGAAGACAGTGCTGCAACTGTGATTAAAATGTTGAAAGGTGCAATGAAACAGTTGATCGTAGGCAATCCTGCAATCTTAAAAACTGACATTGGCCCTGTTATCGATATTGAAGCGAAACAAACCATCGATACGCACATTCAAAAGATGAACTCTAAGGGCTACCCTGTTCATCAATTGATGTTTAACGATGCTGTAAGTCAACAAGCACTTGCACAAGGGACATTTGTTCCACCAACTGCGATCGAATTACCAAATCTTGATGATTTAGAGCGTGAAGTATTTGGTCCAGTATTGCATATCATCACATATAAGTACGGTGAACTTGAGCAATTGATTGATCGTATCAATGCTAAAGGTTATGGCTTAACCATGGGTTTACACACCCGTATTGATGAAACGATTAACACAGTGATCCAACGTGCTGAAGTGGGTAACTTATATATCAACCGAAACATCGTTGGTGCTGTGGTAGGCGTTCAACCATTTGGTGGTGAGGGCTTATCTGGTACTGGCCCTAAAGCGGGTGGTCCTCTGTATATGTACCGCTTAATGGAACATTGTTCAGAGAAAGTTTTAGCAACACCTTTTGCGGTTAAAGCTGAAATCTCTCAGTTTGATGCTGTATCAAATGTTGCTTACCAAAACTTGTTGACTTGGGCTAAACAAAACATGCTTCACGCAATTCCGACAATCCCAGCATTTGGTGTTGGTAAGTTTTACGAGTTGCAAGGCCCAACAGGCGAAAGCAATCAATATATTATCTTACCTCGTCATCGTGTGCTTTCTATCGCAGATGATGAAGCGAGCCAGTTACAACAGTTATTAGCGATTTTCTCCGTCAGTAGTACTGCTGCTGTGTTGAAAGACAATGCATTCTTAGTAAAACACAAAGCGTCTTTACCAAAAGATGTCTTAGATGCAATCACTGTGATTTCAAGTGTTGAAAAAGATGCGTTTGATGCAGTGCTTCATCATGGTTCTGTTGAACAGTTACAAGATTTGCAAACTAAAATTGCGAACCGTTCTGGAGCAATCGTGGGCATTACTCATCTCAAGAAAGATGAGCAGATTCCTTTAGAACGTCTAGTCATTGAACGCGCTATTAGCGTAAATACTGCTGCTGCCGGTGGTAATGCGAGTTTAATGACTTTATCTGAAGACTAATTTAAGTCTCTTGCGGAACTTCAGTCGTTCCTCATCCCAGCCCGAATCATGTTTACATGGTTCGGGTTTTTATTTTCTAGCTTTGAAGCAAATGGATTTCAGCAAAAACTTCCCTACGATCATTTAAATAAAACTAATTCGTTTAAATCAGGGATAATCATAATTTCCCTGCACCTTTAACTGCTTTTTTGATACCATTCGGCTTTAGATTTCAGCTGTAGCTTTCTTTTTATGACCGTATCTTATCAACAGCAACTTCAAGAGAAAGTTGAACGCATTACCACACAATTCGCTCCGTTCAATCCCCCAACTTTAGAAGTGTTTCAATCACCTGAACAACACTTTCGTATGCGCGCAGAGTTTCGTATCTGGCATACCGAAAATGATTTGTTCTATGCCATGTTTGAACGTGCTGAAGATGGTAAACAAAAAGAAGTTATACGAGTTGATGAGTTTCCTATCGCAGATCAAAGCATCAATGATTTGATGCCACGTTTATTAGAAGAATTAAAAGCAACTCCTATTTTATCGCAACGTATTTTTGAAGCTGATTTCCTCGCCACATTGAGCGGAGAAATGTTGGTGACTTTAATTTATCATCGCCGTTTAGATGCAGATTGGGAAATCGCTGCGAAAGCTTTAGCAGAAAAGCTGAATATTAAAATTATGGGGCGTAGCCGTGGCCAAAAAGTGATTATTGGTGACGACTACGTGGTTGAACAACTCAATGTTCATGGTCGTACTTTCAAATACAAACAAATTGAAAGTAGCTTTACACAACCCAATGCACAAGTGTGCCAACATATGTTGGAGTGGGCTTGTGATGCTGCTGAAAGCTCTGAGAAAGACCTATTAGAATTGTACTGTGGTAATGGTAACTTTACTCTACCACTCTCTTTGAAATTTAAACGTGTCCTTGCAACTGAACTTGCTAAATCTTCAGTCTACGCAGCGCAATGGAACATTGAGCAAAATCAGATTGAGAATATTCAGGTGGCGCGTTTATCTGCCGAAGAGTTTACTCAGGCGTATCAAGGTGAACGTGAATTTAGACGTTTGCAGGAAGCTCAAATCGACATTCAAAGCTACGACTTTGACACGGTATTTGTCGATCCCCCGCGTGCAGGCATTGATGATGAAACACTGAAATTACTACAGGGTTTTGAGCGTATTCTTTATATTTCATGCAACCCAGATACCTTACATGATAATTTAAAAACACTCAGTCAAACACATCGCATTATAAAATTTGCCATGTTCGATCAATTCCCTTTTACCCATCATGTGGAATCTGGTGTATTGCTCGAAAAGATTTAAACAAATTATTGCAAAGTAACCATTAAAAATAGAGAGTTCTCATAACTCTCTATTTTTATTTAAAGTTTTTACTAGAAAAAATGATGTTTTTCAAAGATCAAGTCATTCAACTGTCATAATTTCGTTAGAAACAAAAAGAATCATCGAAAAAACTGAAGTTCAACTGCTGCTTTTATCACTTAAGCTGACTTGTATTTTATTTTAAAGTGACTATATTTCGATATATGTTAGGTTGTATATGAAGGCTCTATGAGTTTTTGGCAAAAATTGTTTAATGCAGATCAGCAATATAATGAACACAAGAATCAAACCTCTTGCGTTGAAAATGATTGTTCTTGCAAATCAAATGAACAACTACTGGATGCTTTAGTCAAAGCGACAGATGAAGATGTGATTAAAGGTATAAAGAAAGTTCTCATTTCCCGAGGCTATAGCCGCAAAGAGCTTCTTGCTCTTATCAAAACGCCAATTCAATAAAAATAAACGCTTCTCATCTTCTAATGCCTAGAAGATGAGAAGTTGATTAATTACAATTCTCTTGAGCAATTTCAGCAACGATTGGACCTAAATTAAAAGTCTTGTCATGACGTTTAGTTTTGGATAAATATAAACTTGAAATTGAACCATCGAGATACAACGCATTATCAATTTTTAAATTTTGCTTAAAAAATTGTGCAAACTGATAAAAGCTGACCCGTTGTTGTGAAATCACAAAGTATAACTGATTATTTCTAACACCGACTCCATTTCTTATTTTTAGAGAATTTGAATCTGCTAAAAATTGGCGATTTACTTGGCCTTTATAAACCAACATTGGTCCAGACTGCGTAGCAAACCGTGGCTTAAATCTCATGGATTTATAATCTGTCGTTGTTTTAATTACAGCATATTTATCATTCCATGCAAGCACGCCATTTGGTTGCATAAAAAAATTACCAAATCCTTGCGCTTCATTAAGTTCAACAATTTCTTTACCCTCCTCAACATATAAACCGACAGGTTGAAAATCAGGGTGATACATACCTGCGTTCATAGCAAAACTTAACTGTTCACATGTTGGAAGCATTTTTTGGATATGAGCAAATTTTTGATAATAACGAGCATTCTTTGGATCTTTTAGGAAAAGTCTGAGTTGCTGTAAATGGTCTACTTTAATTACATCGTATGAAATATTGTCTACTTTAATTATTTGATGCTGCATCGCATAAACATGAGACATACAAATACTGACCAATGAGGCTATAAACCATTTTTTTAGCATAATTTAATATTGTTCAAATCGACTAACCTCATTGTCCCACAATGTATTTCAACATAAAAAGAATAGATACAATCTCCACACATAATCGTATAAATGAGTCTTTAAATGCACTCGATAGATTCATATTTTTTGATTAAAATACATCTGTAAATACAATAATCTTGTATGAGTATGCAGCAAACACAACGACATTTCCCTCTCGGTGCGCACCTAATTGTTAAACACTTTGGCTATAGTCATCATGGTATTTATGCAGGTCGTGGACGAGTTATTCATTATTCAGGTTTTGCCCATATTTTTAAAAAACGTCCGATTGAAACAACCTCACTGCAACGTTTTGCACATGGCAAAACAATCCATATCAAGAATTACCTATCCCCTCGCTACAAGGCCAAAGCTGTAGTAAGACGTATGCGTTCACGTATGCATGAAAACCAGTATCATTTGATTATCAATAACTGCGAACATTTATGTACATGGGCAATTACAGGTGTTGAGTCCAGCACGCAGGTTGAGCGTATGCAACGCCGTCTTGCGACCATTGGTTATATTAGTTCGATCATGAGTTATATGAATAGCATCATGTTAACGATTGCGACGGCTTGTTTTGCAATTGTTTTATACATCAAAATGATGCTACGCAGACAAGCGAAGAAATCTATGCCTGAATATTTATTGCCAGAAGAAAAACAGGCGAAAGATTAAAACGCGTAGGCTTTATAAGATTAATGATTTATCGTTTATGGCAGATTTGGCTTTAAAGCGGATCCAAGACTGGTTTTAGAAAATGTACCTGCTGAATATTTTCAGGTGCTTGCTTTCTACGAAACCATCCCAACAGGTAGCATTGTTTATGCCGAAGCTTTTAACGCAACAGCATAATATTGAATCAATACACCAAATTTACACGCAAAATTAAAAAAAGCTCAGGGATTAGTTCCATGAGCTTTTTTATCAATCTAACGATTTGTTTGATATTACTTTGCAGCAGTTGCTTCAGTCGTAATATTCACAGTGATCTTATCTCCAACATTCGGCACATAGTTTCCGATGCCAAATGCAGAGCGGTTAAAACTTGTTGTTGCATTGAAGCCAATCGCAGGTACTTTCGCCATTGGATGCTCGCCTTGTTTATTCAGCACAGCATCCAATACCACCGGCTTAGTCACACCTTTAACGGTTAAATTACCTGTAATTTTGAAGTGTTTCTTGTCTTTGGTTTCTACTTTAGTACTTTTAAAAGTAATGTTTGGATATTTCGCAGCATTAAACCAAGCTTCTTCTTGGAATTCTTTATCCAAAGCAACAACATTGGTATTTACGCTGCTTAAAGGGATCGTCACTTCTACAGATGAATTTGAAGGTTTTGCATTATCAACTTTAATTGTACCTTGAATATCAGTGAAGTTTGCACTCGGCGTAGAGAAACCAAAGTGATTCCAGCTAAATACTGTTGCTGTATGTGTTGGATCGATTTTATAGTCTACTGGCGCAGCTAATGTTACAGAACTTGCGATAGCAGCAGCTAAACCGAGGCTTAATGTTTTAAATTGCATTTTTCGTATCCTTGTTTGATATAAGCAATAGTTTATAGATCAAGTATTTTTATTCACTATTCTTTATAAAACGATATGTTTCATCCGTGCAACAATAAAAACGTTACAGCACATATCAAACACAATTATCATAAGACCATTAGGTAGTGGACAATTGATCTGAGGAATAACATGATAGATTGATAAATTTAGATTTAAATTCTTAAAGATAAACAACAAGGTAGAATATGACTCATACAGTTCAAGCTCTAAATACCCCAACCCCTTATCGTGTTACGCTTACGGATTCTTCGGGTCATACTTGGTATGCAGATGAACCAACAGATAAAGGTGGTCAAGATACAGCACCAAATCCAATTCAACTGCTACTTTCAGCTTTAGGTGCGTGCACAACCATTACACTGGAAATGTATGCAAACCATAAAGGAATTAAACTTGATCATGTTCAGGTTGATTTGGCTTTAAATCCCAATGGTGAACCTGAATCAGGTCAAAATAATATTGAGCGTAAAATTACGCTAAAAGGTGAATTTACCGAAGATCAGCACAAACGATTACTCAAAGTAGCTGAAAGCTGTCCTGTGCATAAATTATTAACGTCGAATATTTCAATTCAGAGTGAATTAAATATCGGATGAGAGACCTATTACACTAAATTTCAATTACATCCGTGTACCATTCCAATGAGCCACTCATAGAGATATCTATTGCTAGATCGACAATATTTGTGAACTCATTTGGAATAAATGAATATAAATTTTCCCCATCAAAATGAATCCAAAATTCAGGTGGTGGAGTATCACAACCATCGATAAAGCCACCTGTTTCTTTTTCACCCAAACAGTCAAACATTGATGAATGTACATCAAATACTAAGATTTTACCCTTTAACTTTATTAAACTTGATGTGCACTCATATTTGGTCCGAGCTTGAATGGCCTCTTCAAAATAAGTTTGCATATGATAACTATAACCATCTAAGTTTAGGTCACTCTTGTTATTTATTGAACATTCTCGTAATGCACAATATAAAAAATTATATTTTGCGCACTGCCAAAGCATTTCTTTTTTATTTAGATTTTCCAAATACCAATATTTAATATCATTTAATATTCCATCAAAAGAATAAAGTTCAAATTCTTTTCCCATCACAACACCTCAACCTTATGAATACAAAAAAGCGCTCTATTCAGAGCGCTTTTTCTACCACTAAATTCGATTAAGCCGTCAATTCTTTAACCGCAGCAACAACTGCTTCAGTAGTGATACCGAAGAATTGGAACAAGTCTTTGGCTGGTGCAGATTCGCCGTAAGTGGTCATACCAATCACTTTGCCGTCTAAACCAACAAACTTCCACCAGTAATCCACATGAGCCGCTTCAACCGCTACACGAGCACGAATATGTGCAGGTAATACAGCTTCACGGTAAGCAGCATCTTGCTTCATAAACTCTTCAGCACATGGCATAGACACTACACGCACACCCTCAAGCTGTGCATATGCTTCCATCGCCAATGAAACTTCTGAACCTGTAGCAATAATGATAGCTTTCAACTCACCTTTTTCTTCTGCAAGTACATAACCACCTTTTGCAGCATTTTGAATTTGAGCTTCATTACGTGCTTGGAATGGCAAGTTTTGACGAGAGAAAATTAATGCGGTTGGACCATCTTTACGTTGTAGCGCAGATTTCCAAGAAATAGCCGCTTCAACCGTATCACATGGACGCCATGTATTTAAATTAGGCGTACCACGTAAGGATGCAATTTGCTCAATTGGCTGATGTGTTGGACCATCTTCACCTAAACCGATTGAATCATGTGTATATACATGAATCACGCGTTGCTTCATTAATGCAGACATACGTACCGCATTACGCGCATATTCCATAAACATTAAGAATGTTGCAACGTAAGGAACAAAACCACCGTGTAAAGCTACACCGTTTGCAATTGCGGTCATACCGAATTCACGAACGCCGTAATAAACGTAGTTACCCGCAGGATTGTCTTGTACGCCTTGGCAACCTTTCCAAAGTGTTAAGTTAGAACCAGCCAAGTCAGCCGAACCACCTAATAATTCAGGCAGTAATGGACCAAACGCTTGTAACGTATTTTGGCTTGCTTTACGAGTTGCAATTGTTTCAGCTTTTGCATTTGTTTCAGCAATGAATGCATCAGCTTTTGCTGCAAATTCAGCAGGTAAATCACCGTTGATGCGACGTAACAATTCAGCTGCTTCAGTTGGATATTTTGCTTGGTATTGAGCAAACAATTCATTCCAAGCGGCTTCAGAAGTTTGACCCTTAGCTTTTGCGTCCCAAGCTGCATATACATCTTCAGGAATAACAAATGCGTCTTCTTTCCAACCTAATGCTTCACGTGTTAAAGCAATTTCGTCTTTACCCAATGGCGCACCGTGGCAATCTTCTTTGCCTTGTTTATTCGGAGAACCTAAACCAATAATCGTTTTACAGATAATAATTGTTGGCTTATTGCTTTCAGCTTTCGCTTCAACAGTTGCTTGACGAATCGCATCAGCATCATGACCATCTACGCGAAGCACTTGCCAACCATAGGCTTTGAAACGTTGTTCAGTATCATCACTGAACCAGCCTTCTACTTCACCATCAATCGAAATCCCGTTGTCATCGTAGTAAGCAATCAACTTACCTAGACCCAAAGTACCTGCAAGTGAACATACTTCGTGCGAAATACCTTCCATCAAGCAGCCATCACCCAAGAAGCAGTAAGTGAAGTGATCAACAACGTTTAAACCATCTTTGTTAAATTGTGCAGCTAAAGTTTTTTCAGCTAAAGCGAAACCAACTGCGTTAGCAATGCCCTGACCTAATGGACCAGTTGTTGTTTCGATACCAGGTGCGTAGCCATATTCTGGGTGACCTGGTGTTTTAGAATGTAATTGACGGAATTGTTTTAAATCTTCAATAGATAACTCATAACCTGTCAAATGCAATAATGCATATTGCAACATTGAGCCGTGACCATTTGACAATACAAAACGGTCGCGGTTCGCCCACTGTGGGTTACTTGGGTTATGATTTAAAAATTCGCGCCAAACTACGTCAGCGATATCTGCCATCCCCATTGGAGCACCAGGATGCCCTGAGTTTGCTTGTTGCACAGCATCCATAGCCAAGACACGAATTGCATTTGCAATACGACGTTCATTTAAAGGGGTTGTCATAAGTCAGAATCCGATTAAATCAAATAAGATGAGAGAAGATGAGAAATCATCTTTCAAAAACTGCGACTATTGTCTTAAAAAAACAAGATGGGGTAAAGTGCAATACACGATATTTCTTATATTTTGATCATTCAAATACAATTCTTTATGTAAATGTTCACCGTGTAAACAACATGTAAAATACAATCATTCAAATATGAAAATTTACAATTCAGAAAAACTTTATTAATTAAAGCATTAATATTAGTTTTACTTATACACATATCAATAAAAACATGATGAAAATGAAATAATTTCATGCTTTTTAGTCAGCTTGTGCTAGTCCTATACGCCAAGTCGATGTAACATACTCTGTCTTTTTGAAAATAACCATGATAGGACGTTCATGCGCGAGTATGCTGTTTTTACTTCAGAATCTGTAAGCGAAGGTCATCCAGACAAAATGGCTGACCAAATTAGTGATGCTATTTTAGATGCAATCCTAAAAGAAGACCCGTATGCGCGTGTCGCTTGTGAAACATTAGTAAAAACAGGCGCTGTTGTTCTTGCTGGTGAAATTACGACTACAGCAAACGTGGACTTTGAAGCGATTGTACGTCAAACAGTTAACGGAATCGGTTACCATCATTCTGATTTAGGTTTTGATGGCTCTACATGCGCTGTCATCAATATGATTGGTAAGCAGTCTCCTGAGATTGCACAAGGTGTTGACCGCCAGAAACCTGAAGATCAAGGTGCTGGTGACCAAGGCTTAATGTTCGGTTATGCAAGTCGTGAAACTGACGTACTCATGCCTGCCCCAATTTCTTATGCGCATCGTTTAATGGAGCGTCAAGCAGAATTACGCCGTTCAGGTGCTTTACCTTGGTTGCGCCCTGATGCAAAAAGCCAAGTAACATTTGCTTATGAAAATGGTCTGCCAGTTCGTCTAGATGCTGTGGTACTTTCAACTCAGCACGATCCTGAAATTAGTCAAGCTAACTTAAAAGAAGCTGTGATTGAAGAAATCGTAAAACCGATTATTCCTGCTGAAATGTTCCATGCGGGTACAAAATTCCATATCAATCCAACAGGTATGTTTGTGATTGGTGGTCCTGTAGGTGACTGTGGTCTAACTGGTCGTAAGATTATTGTAGATACTTATGGCGGTATGGCACGTCATGGTGGCGGTGCTTTCTCTGGTAAAGATCCATCAAAAGTTGACCGTTCTGCGGCCTATGCAGGTCGTTATGTTGCAAAAAATATTGTTGCAGCCGGTTTAGCGGATAAATGTGAAATCCAAGTCAGTTATGCAATTGGTGTTGCTGAACCGACTTCGATTTCAATCAATACTTTCAATACAGGTAAAGTATCAGATGAATTAATTATTCAATTGGTTCGTGAACACTTTGATTTACGTCCATACGGCATCACTCGTATGTTGAACCTAATTCAGCCAATGTATAAGCAGACAGCTGCTTATGGTCACTTTGGTCGTGAAGGTTCAGATTCTGCATTTACTTGGGAAAAGACAGATAAAGTCGAAGTTCTTAAAGATGCTGCTGGACTATAAGTTTATCGCTCATAAAAAAGTTCGCAAATTGCGAACTTTTTTATTTGTTATCATTTATTAGATTCAGCAGTATCTTGTTTAAACATTTCAAATAAAGAACTTGTCTGAGTTGGTTGATCTTCCTCATGATGTAATGAATATACATGTACCATCTTAATTACAAGTACAACTACAAAACACGCAGCCACACAGAACATCCATAAACCATAAGGACTTCTAATATGCTGAGAACCACAATAAGGGCATTCCTTATCTGTTGAAGCGACCACCTTGTCACAACATGCGCAATGATATTGATATAACATCATTCCTCCATCCACTTACTATTTACAACAATTTCTTTCGTCTCACTTTTATCCTATGAGAAAAAAAATCAGAATTCAATCTAGTTTAAAAGGCAATTCATTCAAATTAACAATTCTCTTCGATACATTGTAAAGAAGATATACAAAGCTAGATTCAACTAACGCTCAGTATTATTTTGATCTTTCATATAATTTGTTAAAATATATCTTTCAAATCATAGATGACATTACTATGACTCAATTGATCAATAAAGGTGGATTTCGTGAACGAGCTAATCGAAGTCGTTCATATAAACAATCTGAAAATGAAATAACAAATCTCCTTCCTACCCAGTATCAACCTCAGAGCAAAGAACAACAAACACCAGACAAAACAGAATCTAAACAAGAGCAAAGTGTAAAAAATAAAGCATAAAAAAGCACATCAACTAGGATGTGCTTTTTAAGCATATCAACGACTAATTAACATCTTTGAATTCAATTTTCTTTTGATCAGGTTGAACTTCTCTCGCTTCGCCATCAATAATGGTTGAGTCACGATATTGACCACCACCTTGTTGTTGATTCTGCATGTCCTGCATTTGACGCATGAGATCAGCAAATGGATTCTGACCAGCAGCATTACCACCCATCATTTGATCCATCATCGCCTGTTGACGCTTTGCCATTGCTTTCATCAACATATTTCTAAACGCTGCTTGAACTGCAGGAATTAAAACCAATACAGCCAATACATCAGAAATTAAACCAGGAATCATTAACAAGAAACCCGACATTGCAATTGCTAATTTTTTAGTAACAGCAGGATCAGCTCCAAGTTGACCTGTCATCTGCATTTGTTGCAATTGCGGCATAATATTAGATGTACTAGAACGAACGAGATTCAAACCCACGAAAAAAGTTATAACAAACCAAAAGAATACGTACCACATACTCCCAACAAGGTCGCCCACGCCGATCCATACTAATATCTCAGCAATTGCGCCAAACACTACGATAAGAAGTAGATTCATGTCAAAGTTTCGTCTATCTCAAAAATTAGAAAATAAATACAGTGATTATACTTTTGGTTAAAGCCAAAACGAAAAATATTACTGCGATATTATAATTGATGGGTACAAAAGTAGATTTATCAAGGTCTATCTTTCATTTAGATGAGAAAAGCTTTCAAATTGGTAGATACCAACTTGAAAGCAAGAACTTATTTCACCAATTAACCACAATTTGCGCTAAGAATTTTTTTAGATTGCGGATCAATCATTACCGTCACTCGATTTTCACGGTAATCCATTGTTACGGGCTGATTTGGTCCTACACTGCGCACAATTTCGGACTTGGTTTTTTGCTTAATTTGCTGTTCGGTTAAACCAGACTGCCCTACAAGTTTTTGTGCTTCATCAGCAACACATTTACTTTGATTTGCACGGAAAAATACCCATTCCTCAATCACTTGCCCATTAGGCAATTTACAATATCCAGCCTGACCATTTGCCTCATTGCGAATCTCAAGCTGACCTCCTTGTTCAACGCAGTATTGGCTTGCAGGATTTGCCATACCAATTTTAGGTGGAGTAACATCCTTGCTGGGTGTTAAAGAACACGCTGTTAATGTAGTAAGTGCTAAAGCTAAAAATAGAATTTTCTTCATAATTTGAAATCTTGCAAAAATTTAAAGATAACAAATAAATCAAAATATTATGTCTATTACTTGAAACAAAAACCCCAATTTCAGATCAACAATACATAATAGATAAGTCTATAAACAATCGGTTTTTTTGTCATTTATAAGCTCCTCTAAATTCAAAATTATTGAATAATGATATATTCAACACGAATAGCCTCATCAATCAAATACTGATCCTTAATCACATAGAAATAAGGTTTGTGTTCAAGCCACTCATCGATTGCTAAAATGGCATTTGTATACCCAGTCAGAGCTGAGAAATCTTTTATTTCAATGGCATCCATAGGCTTACCCTTTTTTCTTAAGCCTAGCATAGAGTGAATATTTAGATATAGTTTAAAATTCAATCTTAATCGTCATTTTTATTGATGTTATAAGGCTTTGTTGCACAAAGCTATTCTTGAAGGCTTCTTCAGCAATATAATTTCTAGTTGAAGAAGCCTGTGACTAAAACCTACCGTACAACTAATGTTTGAATTGGACAGCACCAGATTACTCCACCCTTTGTAGACGACAAAAGCATATTGATATTCCGAGCCGACAAATCTTTTTAGATCGAGATGCACATGCAGTCATTACTACTAGGAAGCATGCAAAGCTTTGGAAAGATAAGAAATTGAGATATTTAGAGAGAGGAATGAATTATTAAAAACAGTCAAACGGGTAGGTAAGTCACTTTGGAAAAAATGGTCTGGTTATCATCATCGAAGTTTAGTGGAAACCAAAATGGATTGCATCAAATTATTAGGTGATAAATTCACAGCAAGGAGTTTTCCTAGTCAGATGAATTAGATTCATACACATGTATAAATTTTTAATAAATTCAAACAATTATACCACCTTCATATCCAAGTTATCACTTGAATTTAGCTCAATTAGGGTAGCATTGTCTTTCAAACCTTTGTGCAACAAAGCCAATATAAATTATAACGTTGCAGTAATTCTAGAGTTATTTTTTTATATGAGAGAAAAACAGCTATAATTCCGAGCAAAATGCTTGGTTGAATCTTAGTAATTATATTTTTAAAATAATTCCTTATTTTTTATATGCCTTTTGCATCATGATTACTGAATTACTCTCTCCTGCTGGTTCACTTAAAAATATGCGTTATGCTTTTGCTTATGGAGCAGATGCAGTTTATGCAGGACAACCACGTTACAGTCTCCGTGTTCGTAATAATGAATTTGATCATGAAAATTTAAAAATAGGAATTGATGAAGCACATGCATTAGGCAAAAAATTCTATGTTGTTGCTAATATTCAGCCACATAACAGCAAACTTAAAAATTTTATTCGTGACATCGAGCCAATTATTGCGATGCAACCTGATGCATTAATTATGTCGGATCCAGGCTTAATTATGATGGTTCGCGAACATTTCCCTGACATGCCTATCCACCTTTCGGTACAAGCCAATGCGATTAATTGGGCAACTGTAAAATTCTGGAAAGACTATGGTTTAAGCCGAGTCATTCTTTCTCGTGAACTCGCATTAGAAGAAATTGAAGAAATACAGAAAAATGTACCAGAAATTGAACTTGAGGTTTTTGTACATGGCGCGCTATGCATGGCCTATTCAGGACGATGTTTACTCTCAGATTATATGAATAAACGAGATGCAAATCAAGGCGCATGTACCAATGCTTGTCGTTGGGAATATAAAATTCACGAAGCACAAGAAGATGCCAATGGTGACGTGATTCCTGTTCAGCAGATAGAACCATCCAAACAATGCTGTTCCAATAAAGTTCAAGATGATCTAGTTCAAAGTGTTTTAGTACAACGTAATGATGAAGAAATGTTTGCGGCTGAAGAAGATGAACATGGTACTTATTTCATGAACTCGAAAGACTTACGTGCCATTCAACATGTTGATCGTTTGACTCATATGGGAATTGCTTCACTTAAAATTGAAGGACGAACAAAATCCTATTTTTACTGTGCTCGAACAGCTCAAATTTATCGTAAAGCAATTGATGATGCGCTATCAGGTCAACCATTTGACTCAAGTTTAATGGATCAACTTGAAGGTTTGGCAAATCGTGGTTATACAGAAGGATTTTTACGTCGCCATGTGCATAGCGATTACCAAAATTATGAGGATGGTTCATCACATTTCGACTATCAACAATTTTGTGGTGAGGTAATTGAACGCAACGGAGATTATGTTCGAGTCGAAGTTAAAAATCGGTTTTTAGTTGACGACACTCTTGAACTCATGACTCCCAAAGGTAATCTTGTCTTCACTTTAACTGAAATGCGTGATTTAAAAGGTCATCCAATCGACAATGCAAAAGGTTCTGGACATATTGTGGAAATCCCACTTTCAGCAGATATCGATATTACTTATGCCTTATTAATCCGTCATCTTCCACACGCCAAAACGCAGTTAAAAACTGATGCACTTGCATATTCGGCAGATTAAATATGGCGCTATTCATTACCACAGCATGTATCAACTGTGATATGTGCTTGCCAGAATGCCCGAATCAAGCGATTTATGAAGGTGCAAAAATCTACGAAATTTACCCACAACGTTGCACTGAATGTGTCGGCTTCTACGAATCACCCACATGTATTGCAGTTTGCCCTATTGATTGTATTAAACCCGATCCTTTACACATAGAGAGCAATGATCAACTGCAAATTAAATTTAATAGTTTAAATTTATTAGGTAATTAGAGGCTTACACAATATAAATGAATCACTCAATCGCATATCAATCATCGATTATCATCTCTAAAAAGAAAGTAATATTTACGGACTTAGGCAAAGCACTGGCACCAAACTTGCTTTTTAGTATTACGTTTTTAACAATTAGAGAAATTTGCTCGGCTTGTTGATTATCATAAGGCTATTGAAACTGTCGCACCTCATGTTTGAATTCGCCCTCAAGATACACAAATCATCTTTACTCGTACTGGAACACATGCTGAATTATTCAAGTAACATCAATACAAAAAGATTCAACCGAAAAATTGAATTCTTTTAGCTAGCTTCAATAAATCATCACCATAAAAAAACACCCCAAACCAAAGTTTGAGGTGTGTTTAAAATTTTATTTAGCGAAACAAATTACGCAGCATAAACTGGGAATTTAGCGCACACTGCTTCAACTTTCGCTTTCACATCAGCAATCACTTGTTCATTACCTTTACTGTCGATAATGTCGGCGATCCAACCTGCAAGGTCACGAACTTCATCTTCACCAAAACCACGAGTGGTTACAGCTGGCGTACCAATACGAATACCAGAAGTCACGAATGGAGAACGTGGGTCATTTGGAACAGCGTTTTTATTTACTGTGATATGAGCAGCGCCTAACCATGCATCAGCATCTTTACCCGTTACATCTTCTTGTTTAATTAAAGATAATAAGAATAAATGGTTATCCGTACCACCAGATACAACATCATAACCACGAGCGATGAATACTTCAGCCATTGCTTGAGCATTCTTAACAACTTGCTGTTGGTAAGTTTTATATTCAGGTGCCATAGCTTCTTTAAAACAGATTGCTTTAGCAGCAATTGCGTGCATTAAAGGACCACCTTGGTTGCCTGGGAATACAGCTGATTGAAGTTTCTTCTCGATTTCTTCGTTTGCTTTTGCAAGAATTAAACCAGAACGTGGACCACGAAGTGTTTTATGTGTAGTCGTTGTCGTTACATCAGCAATTTGAATTGGGTTTGGATAAACACCAGCAGCAACTAAACCAGCAACATGCGCCATATCAACAAAAAGGTAAGCACCAACTTTATCCGCGATATCACGGAAACGTTGCCAATCTACAACACGGCTATAAGCAGAGAAACCAGCTACGATCATACGTGGCTTATGTTCTAAAGCTAAACGCTCAACTTCTTCATAATCGATTTCACCTGTTTCAGGGTTTAAACCGTACTGGATCGCATTATAAGTTTTACCAGAGAAGCTAACTTTAGCACCGTGAGTCAAGTGACCACCGTGAGCCAAGCTCATACCTAATACTGTATCACCAGGATTAAGAAGCGCTAAGTAAACTGCTGAGTTTGCTTGTGAGCCTGCATGTGGTTGTACGTTTGCATAATCTGCTCCAAACAACTCTTTCGCACGGTCAATTGCAAGTTGCTCAATAACGTCAACATATTCACAACCACCATAATAGCGTTTGCCCGGATAGCCTTCTGCATATTTGTTAGTAAGTTTCGAGCCTTGAGCTTCCATTACAGCTTTAGAGCAATAGTTTTCAGAAGCAATTAACTCGATGTGAGCTTCTTGGCGGTCGCCTTCCGAAGCAATCGCTTGAGCTAATTCTGGATCAAATTCAGCAATAGAGATATTGGCAAACATTAGCGGAGGGTCCTATAAATTAGGGCTTTTAAGCCGTGCTAAAGATTGGTGCGAATTATAGCATGAAGTTTACTGTTACAGAGCTTGATATTTATTTAATTATTCGTGAATTTTAATCACATTTCACTAATAATTTTATTTAGCTGGAATTGATCTACTCTTTTTTGAGTCATTCAAAAATTACGATTAAAAGTATAAAGCCCAATCCTCAACACACAGAATTGGGCTTTTATAAAACTTAAATTCTTAATTACTAGCAGGCATTACTGATTTGACATCATTCACAATATTTTCAATATTAAGCACATATGCCGTTCCATGATCCCATTCAGAATTTGTTACATATCGAATAGTAGATCCCTTATTAGCTGCATCAAATACTAAAGCATCCGTTGCTTCTTTTGGTACAGTTGTATCTTTTGCTCCCTGATAAATAACAACAGGTTGATTGAGCTTGACTTGTGCAGGTTGAGAATCTTTTTCTAAAAACTCTTTCACCAAAGGTAAAGCCATAAAGTTTGTTTGGGTACGTGGGTAATTTTTCAAATCAACATTTGTTTTTAAATAATTTTGCATTCCGTTAACAAACTCATTGCCTAACGCATCTGAGCAGTTTGACTCAGCTTTACTCGCAATTAAGTCAGTTGGTGATTTAAATACATTTGAATAACTGAATGTTAAATTATTATTTCTTAGACCTGCAGTAATCAATGCAGTAAAAGTATCAAGTTGTGCATAAACTGGAATTTGAAAGTTTACAGGCGCATCTTTTACAGATAGCTCTCCATTTGTTAAAATTGCACCAAGATTAGATGCGGGTGCTACAGCAATCGTTCCTTTATAGTCTAATTTTGCGCGACTCGCATATTGAGCTGCTCCTAATGCGGCTTGTCCACCTTGTGAATGCCCGACCGTCATCCATTGACGTGATGTCATTTTTCCTTGACTAGATAAATATGATCTAGCTGCTACTACAGCATCTGTAATAGAATATGCCTCACTTTTTACATTTAAAAATGGATGAAGTTCATGCCCACTCGGTTCACCAAGCCCTTCATAATCAGGTGCAACGACAATGTAACCTGCTGCCAAAAATTTACTAATCATTGCATAAACATATTCATTAGTCACATTAAGACTCGGCGCGCATATATCAGCCACACCAGTTGTTCCATGCGCCCAAGCGACAATTTTCCAACCATCCGCTGGCATCGTCCCTTTCGGAACAAAAACTAAACTTGTTGCCTTCGTTTCTTGACCATTTTGACCTAACATTTTATAAGTCATAACAGAGCTTTCTGACGCTACAAGACTAAAATCACTTTTTGTATATGCTGTTGGCATGCCAACAACAGGGTCTTTGATATTATTTTCAGGAATCTCAGGTTTAGGTACAAAAACTGCCGATTCATTATCGTCGCCACCACAAGCTGTCAAAAACAAAGTCGTGCTCAGCATTGCAACCGTTAATAGTTTAATTTTCATTTAGTTTTTCCTTAACTATCTTCTTTTTTGATTTTGTCCTTAGATGTTATTTTTCTAAGGCAACTACGTCCATAACAATTACGCCTATTACAAAATTGTTTCAAGTGTTTTTTTTATATCCTTTTATATTTGTTTTTTATTTGCGCAATAGACTACTAATTTATTTAAAATCCAATCAATCTAAGCATGATTAAGCACAGCTCATCCTAAATTTCTTGTAAGATAAAAAGTCTGAGAGACTATCCTACCCAATTAGGTTCAACTTTATGCAAGCCATTATTTTAGATACGGAAACACATACATTAAATGGTTTGCCTATAGAAATTGCTTACGCGCCAATTCAAATTGAGCATGGAAAGCTGAGCTTAGATAAGAAAAAGATTTTTGATCAGCTGTATCAAGTTGGTCAACCTATCTCTTATGCCGCGATGGCGGTGCATCACATATTAGAATCAGACCTAGCTGATCAACCTTTTTACAGTGAGTTTCAACTGCCTGAACAAACCCAATATATTATCGGTCATAACGTTGATTACGATATTACAGCTATTGCAAAGTGCGGCGTAGATACATCAAAAATTAAACCAATTTGCACCTTAGCACTTGCACGTCGTGTTTGGGAAAATGCGGAAGCACATAATATTTCAGCCTTAATTTATCTGATCTCCAAGGGGAGTGATAAAGCTAGAGAAATGCTCAAAGGTGCTCATAGAGCTGATGCTGACATTATTTTAACAGCTAATATTTTGATGCATATCATTCATCAATTAAACATTGAAAATATTGAACAGCTTTATATAGCTTCAGAAGAAGCTCGTATTCCGAAGAATATTACTTTTGGTAAACACAAAGGTACTGCGATTCAAGATCTTCCAGCGGATTATATCCAATGGCTTTTACGCCAAGACGATCTTGATCTCTATTTACGTAAGGCATTGGAAACAAAATTAGTTAGATAAGCCCTCTTAGAAAATTTTTTAAATTATTTTCCAGTCATTCCAATCAAGACAATGATATTTAATAAATCGTTAATATTATTGTCATTTTTTAACTTTATCTTAATCTTCATGCTAGATCTTGGGCTTGTGGGGATTAAGAAATGTCTAATTTTTTCAAAACGGAACTCGGGCAAAATGCCCTGCAACAACGTGATAGTGCTTTAACTCCACGGCAGCGTCGTTTATTGCTTTTGATTGATCATGAAGATTTTCAAGAACTTGATCATGGATATAAAGAAAGAATAGCACCTACGGAATTAGTTCAACAACTGATTGATATGGGCTTATTAGCACATCATCAACCTGAATCCATACATATTGAAGAAGAAGTCACATCAGAAGAGAATAATACTTCTACGATAATCTCACACATTCAACCAGATCAAAATAAAAACATATCTAATCCAGCAGAAAATCTTGAAGCAGAAATTATTACCTTAGAAAAACTTCCTTTTATTGAAATCCAACAAGTTATGATTCAAACCTTAACAACTTATTGTGGTTTGATGGCGAGACCATTAATACAAAAAATACAGATAATCAAAAACCTACAGCAATTAAAAGCTTGCCAAATGCAATGGATTACTTTTCTACAAGAATCACGAATTCCGCCAGCACAATTGAATCAAACATTGAAGTTGATTAATTATTCAGTACAGCATTTGCAAACATAATTGAAATATTTTGGCAATTAAAGTTCAAAATCGTTGTTTTAATAAACAATAGATGATATTGATTGCGTCTTTATATTTACCTATATGTATTTTTTGCCTATGATGTGCCACACATGTATGCGCTCATAGCTCAACTGGATAGAGTACAGGTCTCCGAAGCCTGTGGCGTGGGTTCGAGTCCCGCTGAGCGCACCATATTCGTTTTTCAATTCATATCAAAAGCATTGCACAATAAGAACTCTTAATTTAAGTTTATTATCATAACTTCCCATGCTTTCCCAACTATTACCGTAATTGATGCGGTAAAGATTGCGGTAAACCTTAAATTACTCAAAAAAGTTACCGTAAAGATGCCAAAACAAATCGTTGGCTTTTCTCTATTATTAATTAGCTGTATTTATTTAATTACTTTTTTAATAAAAATTCTTCTTTTTCAAAATCAATTTATCGTTAAGTCTTAAGCTAGCAACAAAAGTCTTAAAAGCTACGCTCTATTGCTTACGATTATTTTGATAATCGTACCTATAGTTGATGCGATACTTAAAACCCTAAGATTTTGATAATAAATAAAAAATTTAATATCTGACAGTTTAAAAGTAGATCATTTTACAAGATTATCGAATTAATCGTTCTATTTCTAAAACGCCAGAAACCTATTTTTCTACTTGGTTTATTTTTTCATATCACTCAAAATAGTCGTTCTATTTAACAACGTGAGACGTTCATGACTGATGCTTTGGTGTTGAGCGATTTGTCCAAAACTTATCGTAATGGTTTTCAGGCGTTAAAAGGTATTGATTTGACCGTACCTGAAGGTGAATTTTATGCATTATTAGGTCCTAATGGTGCAGGTAAATCTACAACGATTAGTATCATTAGCTCTTTAACCAAAAAAACATCGGGTACAGTGGAAATCTTTGGGCATAACTTAGATACCCATCCATCCCATGCGAAACAATGTCTTGGTGTTGTTCCTCAAGAGTTTAACTTCGGTCAATTCGAAAAAACTTTCGATATTTTAGTGACACAAGCAGGTTATTACGGCATTCCTAAAAAACATGCTGAACAACGTGCTGAATATTATTTAGAAAAACTCGGTTTATGGGAAAAACGTAATATTCAATCACGTATGCTTTCAGGTGGTATGAAGCGTCGTTTGATGATTGCACGTGCCATGATGCATGAACCTAAGTTGCTTATATTAGATGAGCCGACTGCGGGTGTGGATATTGAGTTACGTCGTTCAATGTGGGATTTTCTCACTCAAATGAATGAAAAAGGTACATCAATTATTTTAACGACACATTATTTAGAAGAAGCTGAGATGCTTTGTCGTCGCATCGCAATTATTGATCGTGGTGTGATTAAAGAAGATACCACCATGAAAGGCTTTCTTAATCAGCTCAATGAAGAATCATTCATCTGTGACCTCGCTGAACCTATTGAAAATTTGCAACTGGATATCATCGGCTTCAAATTTAATTTAATTGATCCAATGACATTAGAAGTCACTATGGATAAAGCCCATAGCATGAATGATTTGTTTTTACTATTACAATCACAAAATATTCAAGTCAGCAGTATGCGCAATAAATCCAATCGTTTGGAAGAATTATTCGTGAAAATGGTCGAGAAGAATCTTGCTGGAGCGAATCAGTGAACTTTAATCAATTAAAAACAGCACTTTGGACTTTGGTTGTTAAAGAAATTCGCCGTTTCATGCGGATATGGCCACAAACTTTGTTACCACCAGCAATCACAATGAGCCTATATTTTGTGATTTTTGGCAACTTAGTTGGGTCACGTATTGGTGAAATGGGCGGCTTTAGCTATATGCAATTTATTGTGCCAGGCTTAATTATGATGGCGGTGATCACGAATAGCTACGCCAACGTTTCTTCAAGCTTCTTTAGTGCTAAATTCCAGAAAAGCATTGAAGAACTCATTATGAGCCCTGTGCCATTACATTTAATTCTTTGGGGTTACGTGATTGGTGGTGTATGTCGCGGTGTATTGGTTGGTCTCATTGTAACCATCATGAGTTTATTCTTTACTCACTTAGAAATTTATAACCTATTCGTGACTATATATACTGTCATTATTACTTCACTATTATTCTCGCTTGGCGGTTTCATCAATGCGGTTTATGCGAAGTCATTTGATGATATCTCTATTATCCCGACTTTTGTATTGACTCCACTTACCTATTTAGGTGGTGTCTTTTATGCGATTAGTGCGCTTAGCCCATTTTGGCAAAATTTATCTTTAGTCAATCCAATTGTATATATGGTCAATGCTTTCCGTTTTGGCATTTTAGGGCACAGTGACGTCAATGTAACGTTCTCACTAAGTATCGTTACCCTATGCTGTGTTGCGCTCTATGCAGTTGCTTATCGTTTATTAGCTCGTGGTTCAGGAATGCGTGAATGAGTGTTGAACATTCTTTATTGGGTAAAGACACCCAATACCCTACTCAATATCAGCCAGAGGTTTTATTTCCAATTTCCCGTGCTGAGTCTCGTCAAGAGTATTTGCATGTTGAAGGCATTACACAAGGTAAAGATTGGTGGCATGTATTTGAAATTTCATGGCTGAATCATCTTGGTTTACCTCAAGTGGCGATTGGTCGTTTAACCTTACCCGCCAACTCCCCCAACTTGATTGAATCAAAGTCACTTAAACTTTATTTCAATAGCATGAACTTTACGCAGTTTGAGTCTAAACAAGCTTTTGTCGAAACGGTTGAACGTGACTTATCCAATGCGGCGGGTGGAAAAGTTGAACTACAATTATTGCAAGTTGATGATTTAGAAATTTCTAAACCGCAAGGGATTTGTATTGATGATCTCATCCCTGAGCGTCTATCTGAGCATCCAGATTCAACTCTATTAAGGTTAGATCCTGCGACCCAAGAAAGTGTTGAAATTGAACTTTACTCTCATCTTTTAAGAAGTAATTGTCCAGTCACAGGACAACCAGATTGGGGTACGATTTTTATTCGTTTTCAAGGTAAAAAACCTTGTTATCGCAGCATATTAGCCTATATTATCTCGTACCGTCAGCACAATGGTTTCCATGAGCAATGTGTCGAGCAAATATTTGCTGATATTTGGCAATTGCTTCAACCTGAAAAGTTGATGGTCTATGCAACCTATACACGCCGTGGAGGCTTGGATATTAACCCATGCCGTGTATCAGACTTGTCATGGATGCCCGAGCCAATTCGCTTGGCGAGACAATAAAACGAATAAATTTGATATAGAGGAAATGTTTCAATGACCAGTTATTTCGGTATTCTTCCATCAGCAGGTTTGAGTCAGGATATTCAACTTGCACAGGCTAGCCGTAACAGTAAAGAACCACAATACCCTTTACGTGACAAAATCTCTTTACAATTGTCGGATGAATTACTAGACAACATGCTGATTAAGCTGGTTCAACAATTTCCGCCAAGTGATAAGCGTGACACTACCGAGAAGCTTGCAACCAAAATCCGTGGCATTGTTGAGACTTTACTTAAACAGTTATTAGGCAAGGCACCAAACGAGCAGGTTCTTGAATCGTTGTCGTTTATGGAAAAAAGCCTGTTTACTGACAATGAGGGTCAACAACGCATTGGTACGGTTCTGCCTGATACGCTGGTCGCTGACATGAAGAAAAGCTTTGCAGAAGTCGCTGCTGGAAATGGCAAGGCACAACGTGATGCATTAACTCAGCAATTTAAAACTTTTGCTGACGCATTGATTCACCACTTCATGACCGAATTTAACAAAACGCTGGGTCTGGGCATGATGAAACGTGGTGTTGCGAGCGTTGCAACCAGTGGTGTCGAAACAGCCGTTCATATTGTGATCAATAAGCTCATCCCAGGTTTGAGCCAAGGTGAACTTGAAGTATTTACAAAACATTTTGATCAGTTATTGGTTCAAAAGTAATTCGCCAAATGATGCAAAAGCGATGGTCATGGAACCATCGCTTTTTATTAGGTGCATGCAATATAACATTTAATATATAATATTGATTTATAATAATTATTTAATATAATTCATAGATAACAGATGATCATTCCAATTATAAACTGGATACTTATAAATCTCACATTTTCTAAATTTGCACGCTCTAAATCCGCATTTATGTTAGCATTCGCGAAGCCTTGATTTACCTGATTTAGAATCACATGTCCCCAAGCTCACAATACAAATTTTTACGTCAAGCACCTCGTGATGGCTTAAGTACAGCTGCACAGCCCTCTCGTTGGCAACAATTGCATATCGATCCTTGGCTTTGTTCTTTTTTGGTTTTAAATGCCTTACTTGGACTCACAGTATTATATAGTGCTTCTGCGCAAGATGTCGGTCTAGTCAGTAAGCAAGCAATGAGCTTTGGGATTGGCTTTATTGTTATGTTTAGTTTGGCTCAAATCCCCCCAAAGGTATATCAGGCATTTTCACCTTATTTTTATGTGTTTGGTGTACTTTCCTTAGTGGCAGTCGTCATTTTTGGCGAAGTCCGTATGGGAGCACAACGTTGGATTGATATCCCTGGCTTCGGCAGTGTGCAACCCAGTGAATTTATGAAGATTGGTATGCCAATGATGATTGCTTGGTTTCTATCACGAAAAGCATTACCTCCGAGCCTTTCACAAGTTGTACTGTCATTGATGTTGATTGTCGTACCTTTTCTACTTATTGCAGAACAGCCTGACTTAGGTACATCACTACTGGTTCTGGCCAGTGGTATTTTCGTACTATTTTTAAGTGGTTTATCTTGGCGACTCATCGCTGCAGCAGCAGGTCTAGCCGCAATTATTATTCCAATTGCTTGGGAATTTTTACTACATGATTATCAACGTCAGCGTGTTCTTACATTATTAGATCCTGAAGCAGATGCTCTTGGCACAGGTTGGAACATTATTCAGTCTAAAACTGCGATTGGCTCAGGAGGATTCTCAGGTAAAGGGTTCTTAGAAGGCACCCAATCTCATCTACATTTCTTACCTGAAGGCCATACCGACTTTATTATTGCCGCTTATTCTGAAGAATTTGGCTTAATTGGCGTGACACTGCTTATTATTCTTTATTGTGCAATTATCTTTAGAACATTCCAAATTGGATTGCAGTGCTTCCATAACTATGGTCGCTTGGTCGCAGGCGCATTTGGTTTGTCATTTTTTGTTTATGTATTTGTAAATGCAGGTATGGTCAGTGGTATTTTACCCGTAGTTGGTGTGCCTTTACCTTTCATGAGTTATGGTGGGACGGCAATTATTACCCTGATGTCTACTTTTGGACTGGTGATGTCTATTCATACACATCGATAATGAGGAATTTTATAAACATATGTTTCTTCCTAATTTAAATAAAACTTTTAAATTGCTTGGTTTGAGTGCCAGTTTATTTGTCAGCAGTAATTGGGCTCAAGCAAATGAATTTTATACACATCCGAATTACTTTGCTTTTAAGCAGAAAGCAATGTCAACTTATAATTTAACGAGTGAACAAATTGATGCAGCCATGAGTGGCGCTAAGGATTTACCTAATATTCTCAATATCATGACTCGCCCAGGTGAAAGTAAACCTTGGTATGAATATCGTTCAATGTTTCTTGTTGATGGCACTATTCAACGCGGGGCAAACTTTAAAAATCAATATCAAGATGCATTGAATCGTGCTGAACAGCAGTTTGGCGTACCTAAAACAGTCATTCTGGGCATTTTAGGTGTAGAAACAGGTTATGGTGCGAATAAGGGCTCTTTCGTCACTAGAGATGCACTTGCGACACTCGCTTTCGGTTATCCTCGTCGAGCAGACTATTTTAGTGATGAATTAGCGGCCTTGATCGCTTGGACTTATAAAGAAGGTTATCCAACAAATAGTATTGTTGGTTCATATGCAGGTGCTATTGGTTATCCGCAATTTATGCCAAGCAATATTCAAAAGTTGGGCGTAGATTATGATGGAAATGGTCACATTGATTTAAGAAATTCAGCAACAGATGCTATTGGCTCTATTGCTAACTATTTAGCTCAACATGGTTGGCAGCGCGATCGACCAATTGGGTTTCCAGCCCGTTACTTAGGCAACAACCCAGATAGTATTATTTCCAAGGATTTAACCCAACCTATTCCCTATGGAGAATTGAAAAGACTAGGGGTTTCCCCTGTTGACCCTTTGGTAAAAATTGATGATTTAGACTTAGTCAATGTCATTCAATTACAAGACCAATTTGGTCCAATTTACTATATTACTTATCCAAATTTCCAAGTGATTACGACTTATAATAAAAGTCGTATGTATGCAACAGCAGTATGGTTATTGGGCACCGAAGTAGCTAGTCGATAGACTAGCTTTTTTATAACATTCTGAAAAGTCAATAAAAAAATAAAGCGAAAAGATCACATATTCAGCAAAAAATATATTTTGTTACAATATTGATTATTTTTTAACCGCAAACTGTAAGTTTTTGCCCTTTTTGTAACTATTAATCGTTAAAGACTAGACACACTTCGTAAGCGATGAATATTATCCACTCAAGTAAAGTAATTGCAAAAGTGAATAATTAGACATGTGCACTATGTTTCAAAGTTGTTTTTTGAAATAGAAAAGCATGTTCTCTAGGAGTTTATACAATGCAGTTTTCGCTAAAATATATTCTAGCGCTGACGGCAGGCTTAAGTTTAAGCCCGTTACATGCGGAAATGGTACAATCGACATCAATGAATAATGATGTGGATGGTTCTAATTTAGCTGCCCGCGTACTAAGCAAAGATTCTCAAAATTTTAATTCGCGTTTTTCAAACGTTAATAGTCTTTCAATCACTGAGCGTTCAGGTGACCAAATCCGTCGCCAAACGATTGCTGCAAAAATCGATATTCCTGAAGACGAGCCTTCAGTGATTGAAAAACTGAATACTGTTGCTTCGAACACAGTTCGTAAATTCAGCCAAAGTGGCGTTGCATCTTGGTATGGACGTCAGTTTCATGGTCGTAAAACAGCAAGCGGTGAAACATTCGATATGAATGGATTAACTGCAGCTCACCGTAGCCTTCCTTTAAACTGTTATATCCGTGTAACAAATAAAGACAACGGCAAGAGTGTTGTAGTAAAAGTAAATGATCGTGGTCCATTCCATGGTAACCGAGTACTAGATTTATCTTATGGTGCTGCAAAGCAACTTGGTATGTCTGGTTCTGGTACTGGTAATGTGAGCATCGAACGAGTTGATGGACCTAGTTCTTAATAACTTAGTTTTACACTCTCCAAAAAAAGCCACCTAGTGTGGCTTTTTTTATTATGAGACAAAAGAATTTAGAAATTACAGTTATTCTTTAGAGCAACATCATATCCGCGAATGATTTTGACCCTTTTTATTTAATTCGTTATATTGAGCAAATAAAAATGAATACAGTAAAGGAAGAATTAACATGAAGTCAATTGATACGTGGTTTGATGAGTATAGTGACAGCCATCAAAATCAAACCAATAAAAAAATTCATTGGGTTTGTGTCCCAGCTATTCTTTTTTCAATTATTGGTATTTTGGCTCATTTTAGCACCCTACTCACCGCTTTGCTTCTTGTACTCACTTTAGTATTTTATGCTCGTTTGGATATTGTTTTGGCTGTTGCAATGGCTGCACTGTTAGCCGTTATGGCATGGCTCATTATTATTTTACCTGTAGGCGTAGGATTCTATATTGGTGTCTTTGTGATAGCTTGGATTGGCCAATTTTATGGTCACAAAGTTGAAGGGAAAAAGCCTTCTTTCTTTAAAGACTTACAATTCCTCCTCATTGGCCCTGTATGGTGCATGGACGCTTATTTAGCTAAAGTCCTACCTAAATGGAAATCTCGTCAGAAATTAGCGCTTACAAGCTGATTGAGAACATACAAATAGAATGAGTGATAAAGGGAAAATATCATTGATATATTTTCCCTTTATATTTTAACCATCCGTCAATATGTTTTCTTTGTGGATCATGATGGGTCCAATGAATCACACCGCCTTTTGGGTTATATTCATATTCACCAAAAAACTCAAGCTGATCACCTTTTTTAAGCCCGTCTATTCTTGGGGCTAAATCAATATTATGTGCAATCAAAACCGTTAAACCATTCTCAAGTTTAAGAATCATTTTCTGATGTTTTGAACCTTGATTGTCATCTGGTAAAACTGCTTTCACAATACCCTGCGCTTGAACTTGAATATTGCTTCTTTGCTGTTGATAAGCCTGCATGATCTTGTTTTGATCATCGACAGAAATATTAGTATCTGAAACTGAAGTTTGTGTGGTGCTGCTAGTAATTCTAGTATTTTGCTTTTCTTTAAAATCGAAACTCAAATAAGCTGCAAGCAACAAAATGATTACTACAAGAATTAGATTATTTATTTTAGTTTTCATCGCAAATTTCCTGACCAAATCCAGATAACAAAATGCCAATCAAGTTGATTGGCATTTAGGTGCTTATCGAACTAAATCCATCGCCATTTAAAACAAACGATTCATACCATTCAAAGCTGCTACACGATATGCTTCTGCCATCGTTGGATAGTTGAATGTCGTTTCAACGAAGTACTTCAACGTATTGTTTGGACTATGCATCACCACTTGCCCAATGTGAATAATCTCTGCCGCATTATTACCAAAGCAGTGAATACCTAGTACTTCTAAAGTATCGCGATGGAACAAGATTTTTAATTCACCGACAGTATCACCCGTAATTTGGGCGCGAGCTAGATGACGGAATGAAGCCTGACCTACTTCATAAGGTACTTTTTCTTCAGTTAATTGCTGCTCGTTCTTACCAATTGAAGAAATTTCTGGGATTGTATAAATACCTGTTGGTACATCTTTAATTGGCTTAACATTTTTCTCACCAACCATATTTGCACCTGCACAACGCCCTTGGTCATAAGCAGCCGATGCAAGTGATGGCCAACCAATAACATCCCCTGCAGCATAGATGTTATCAACTTCAGTTTGGTATTGATCATTGACCATCAGCTGACCACGGTTATTCGGTGTTAGACCGACATTTTCCAAACCAAGACCATCTGTATTACCAGAACGACCATTACACCATAAGATGGCATCAGCTTTAATCTTCTTACCGCTCAGCAAATGTAAAACCACATGATCATCGAAAGTTTCTAAGCGATCAATTTGTTCATTGTGCCGAATCAATACACCTTGCTCTCGCAAGTGATATGACAATGCATCTGCGATTTCATCATCAAGGTAGCTTAAAAGCTTTTGTTGAGTATTGATCAAATCAACTTTATGGTCTAAACCAATGAAAATCGAGGCATATTCGCAACCGATCACACCAGCACCATAAATAATGATTTTTTGAATTGAATAATCCAAATCAAGAATTTTATCTGAATCAAATACACGCGGATGATTGAAATCTAAACCTTGTGGTTGATAAGGACGACTACCTGTTGCAATCACGATTTGCTTACAAATGATCGTATCTTTGATTCCGTCCTGACCAAAAATCAAAACCGTATTTTTATCTTGGATATAAGCACGTCCATGAAACACATCAATTTTGTTGCGATCATAGAAACGTGTATGCGTATCAACTTGCTGTTGAATTACCTTATGTGCATTACGTAGCACTTGTTTCATGGTGAATTGTTTCCACTCACCGACCTTTTGAAACATTGGGTCACGTTGATATCGAATAATACTTGATACTGTTTGACGTAATGCTTTACTCGGAATTGTTCCTACGTGAGCACAATTACCACCAAGTTGATCACGTATATCAACGATCGCTACACGTCTACCTGCTTTAGCTAGCTTCATTGCCGCGCCTTCACCAGCTGGGCCAGAACCGAGAATTACTGCATCAAATTTTACAACATTCCCACCAACGACCTCTTTCTTACGTGGCATTCAAAGCTCCTTTGTCTCTTCGCTGTTTACTTCTATATATATGATAACTAATATGCTATGGCTTGATGTATTTCTCAACCATATATTTTTATATATTTACATTTTCAAAATGAATACCTAATTCGTCCTATAAACCAATAAATTTGACTATAATAATCGAATATCTCAAGCAATAGGTTGTAGAAAATAATATGTCTGAACACCGTAAACCTGAACAGGGCATAAAACTTCGTGGCGCAGAAAAAGTCGCAAGAATTCCTGTAAAAGTTATACCTACGGTTGAAGTGCCTCGTAAACCAGACTGGATTCGCGTCAAAATGACTGCACCTGAAGAGGTTCAGCGTATAAAAACAACTCTACGTTCGCAAAAACTCCATACTGTTTGTGAAGAAGCTGCCTGCCCTAACCTCCCTGAGTGTTTTGGTGGTGGCACTGCTACTTTTATGATCATGGGTGATATTTGTACTCGCCGGTGCCCGTTTTGTGACGTGGCGCATGGTCGGCCAAATGCATTAGACCCTGATGAACCACGCCACATGGCTGAAACCATTTCTAACTTAGGTCTTAAGTATGCAGTGATTACTTCTGTAGACCGTGATGATCTATTAGATGGTGGTGCTCAACACTTTGTGGATTGTATTAAAGAAGCTCGCGCACTCAGTCCAAAAACTTTATTAGAAATTTTAGTTCCAGATTTCCGTGGGCGTATGGATATTGCCTTACGCATCATGACCGAATGTCCACCCGATGTTTTCAATCATAATATCGAGACTGTTCCTCGCTTATACAAAGCAATGCGCCCAGGTTCTGACTATCAACATTCTTTAAATCTTTTAAAAATGTTTAAAGAATACTGTCCTGACGTACCAACGAAATGTGGTTTGATGGTGGGGATTGGTGAAACAGAAGAGGAAGTGATTGCTTTACTCGATGATCTTCGTGCGCACGACGTAGATTACGTGACTATTGGTCAATATCTACAACCTTCTAAACAGCATGCACCTATTGATCGTTTTGTTACACCAGAAGAGTTTGAGCGTTATGCTGAACATGGTCGTAAATTAGGTTTTAGAAATATTTGGTCAGCGCCGATGGTTCGTTCGAGCTATTTCGCAGATCGTCAATATCACGGCGAACCTGTTCCAGCAGTACGACGTAAAGTCGATCCTGCAAAAAAAATCACAGTACAAACTGTCGAAGCGTAAGCAATAAATATATCGAAATCGAGAGAGTTTTAAAATTCTCTCGATTTTTTATTTTTGAGTTTTAAAGATTATATTTTTTCATAACAATTACTTTAATAATTTAGAGTTTCTTAGCTGCCGTGAAGTTGGTGTGAATAATTACAACTCAAAACTAAAATACGAAAAAATCAATTAAAAACACTAGTTTACTTTCAAGCTTGCCCCACTTAATCTAACAAAAGTAAATATAAGATTTTTAAATTATTCATTTAAAAATAAAAGTCGAAATCTTTTTCTAAGGCTAGACCCCATTACAGCAATCCAATAACAAGAAGCTCAGAGTTAATAAATAACAGGGGATCCTTCTCAAAAGCTTCTTATAACCAAAATATGTATCAGGATAAACGACTATGAATAAACGAGCATTAACTTTGACCGCAGCAACTCTGGGTAGCCTAATATTATTGGGTTGTAATAATGATTCTAACAACGATACAGAAACTACAAATACGAATACAGGTGACACATTAATCTTAACCAACAACGGTATGATCAGTTCAATAGACCGAATGATGCCAAATAAAATCGTGTCAAATCTTAAAATAACAGGTCTACAAACAGATGATGAACTCGTTGGAATCGATTATCGTCCGAAAGATGGAAAACTTTATGCGGTGGGATTATTAGGTAATATCTACACTTTGAATCCTGCAACTGGTTCAGCCACTTTTATAAAAAAATTAATGGCTGACCCTACTGATACGACTGATGGAAATGCAGCATTTACAAAGATTTTAGGGGATGCGAATCTGATTACTGTGAACTTCAATCCAGTTGCAGATCGTTTGAGGGTTATAACAAATACGGGACAAAACCTTCGAATTAATGTGGATACTGGCGCAACGATTACTGATGGCGCTATCAATTCGACAGAAAGCAACCCTACCATTGTCGCTGGTGCATATACCAATGCATTTGCAGGAACTGGATCAACCAAACTCTATAGTATTGACCAAAATAGTGATCGAATTTATATCCAAAATGCGAATGCTGGAACATTGGGTGTTTCAGCTGCGTTGGGAGCAGATATAAACATTAATGGCGGTGGTGGATTTGACATCGATCCTGTGAGTAACGTCGGCTTCGCAGCGCTAAAACTCAATACTGGTGGTTATAAATTCTTTCAACTTAATCTAGCAAACGTAGGAACAAGCAATGATGCCATTTTTGCATCTGGTGACCTAAATAGTAACTTTAATAGCATGGGAATTCGCGGTATCGCATTAAAAAGAGCAAGTGATGCCACCGCTCAAGCTTATGGATTGACAGCCAATAATAAATTATTGAACTTTGCTTTAAATAATCCAAATGCGGTGATGGAAAAAACCATCACAGGTTTACTCGTTGATGAGAAATTTATTGGAATTGATTACAGACTCAGAACCACTATGACCAATTCTGGAAAACTTTATGGTCTTACCAATAAAGCAAACTTGTATACTATAAATACAGACACTGGTTTAGCAAGCCTTATCACTGCACTCAAACCAGCTACTGGTAGCACTTTCACAAACCTAGATGGTACAAGTTTCGCAGTTGATTTCAACCCTACAGCAGATCGACTCCGCATAATCAGCAATAATGGACAGAACTTAAGAATTAACGTCGATACTGGCGATACTATAAAAGATGGTGATATTAATGGGATTTCTGATGCTAAAGTCACTGCAGCAGCATATACCAATAGTTTTGCAACACCAGTTTCAACGCTTGCTACTGAACTATTTGATCTTGATCAAACAGGCAAAACTCTCACTAAACAGAATCCACCAAACGCAGGCACATTAAACCTGATCGGTAATTTAGGAGTCAACTTAGGTATAGATAATGGCTTTGATATTGCGGGTGGTGATAATGGCTTAGCTTTAGCAGCAGTCTCAGGTGCTTCTGGACCTTCTGTGTTATATCGTATAGATCTAAATAGTGACACGACTATTACAACTCCAAGAGCACGTTTAGCAATTAATGTGGATGGAACACCAAATCTAGCAGCTTCAACTATTGGTGGTAACACGACTCCACAAGTCATCGACCTAGCGATCTTACTTAAATAAGCTGAAATCAAAAAAACCGCATCATTGATGCGGTTTTTTATTTTTGCCTATAAAATTTAAGCAATATGTTTTTGTACGATAATCGAACCAACCGAATATCCTGCACCAAATGAAGAGATCACAGCATATTCGCCATTATTGACTTGCTCACCTGTACGATGCATCGCAATAATTACACCTGCTGAAGATGTATTGGCAAACTCATCTAAAATAATAGGTGCGCGTTCTAAATCAGCTTCTTTACCCACAACGAGTTTTAAAATGAGTTCATTCATATTGGCATTGGCTTGATGTAACCAGAAACGCTTCACTTGTTCAGGAGTTAATTCAAGTTTTTCTAACTGTGCAGTAATGATTTTTGCGACCAATGGACATACTTCTTTAAAGACTTTACGACCATCTTGGCGGAACAATTTGTCATCAACCACAGCATCTTCACTGCGGTTTAAGAAACCAAAGTTATTACGAATGTTATTTGAGAATTGAGTAAACAAATGAATATCTAAGATTTCATAGCCTGATTTAGTTTCAGTCTCTTCGATAATTGAAGCCGTTGCAACATCACCGAAAATGAAATGTGCATCACGGGTACGGTAGTCTAAATGACCTGAGGTAATTTCAACATTGAGTAATAATACACGGCGTGCGCCACATTTCACTGCATCATAGGCTTGCTTCAAACCGAATGTTGCAGCAGAACAAGCCACATTCATGTCATAAGCATAACCTTGGATGCCCAAAGCTGACTGAATTTCAATTGCAACCGCTGGGTAGGCACGTTGCATATTTGAACAAGCTAAGATGACAACATCGATATCTTCTGCGGTAACACCTGCATTTTCCATCGCTTGTTTTGCAGCAATGACGCCCCACTCCGCTTGAAGTGAAAGCTCATCATTACTACGCTCTTGTAAACGTGGACGTAAGCGTTTTGGATCAAGAATACCCGATTTTTCGACCACATAACGACGTTGGATACCAGAAGCTTTTTCAATAAATTCTGGGCTTGAACCACGCAATGCTTCGATCTCACCTGCTGCAATTTTGTCAGCATTTTCTTGATTAAATTGTTCTACATAAGCATTTAAACTTTCAACCAACTCTTCATTAGAAATAGATTCGGTTGGGTGAAATAACCCTGTACCTGTTATACGAATGCCCATGTAAAACTCCTGTAAAGAATGCTTCTAACTTTCATTATTGCTCAGTTTAACCGATTGCTAATCGATCCCATAGTTTTTGCAATCTAGTTGGTGAAATTGGCATCTTTGTTTTCATCGGTTGAGAAAACAAGGAAATTCTAAGTTCTTCCAACATCAAATACAATTCTTTGATTTTAGGATCATTTTTAAATTTAAATACTTTGTCCATCCATGGATCAATATCGTCAATTGCAGCGAGGTCACGTTGTAGATTATTTGGCAAACGATCCAAACGCAATAGCAATGCTTTTAAAAACCGTGGGTATTCCTGCCAAATCTCAACAGGTTTACTGTAGACAAAGTTCGCCAACGACATTAAATCAAGTTGGTCTTCTATGTCATCCACACTTCGACCAAAGATATCCTGATCTAAAACCAATAACTCGCGACGAATTTGCTGCCATTGAGTAAAAATCTCAGTAATATCAATTAAAACTTTTTGACCATCTGCTAAGAATTGCTTTTTTACATCAGCCATTAGCTGATTAAATTCCGCTGTATCTTTAGGCAAGGATTTTATTGAAACTTGTAAGGTTGCATAAACCAGCATTTGTTCCAACTTCGCCCGATCACCTAAAGGCGAATATGCCAAAGCTAATGGTTTGGAAATCTGTTTTTTCAATTGACGAATTAAATCCCCCAATTGCATGTGTAAAAGACGAATCACGCCTTCACGATGTTGCTTAATTGCTTCATCCTGATCATTAAAGGTTTGAATCACCACACCCGACTCATCTTTAACATCAAGTTCAGCAAAAACTTTACTTGGAACCAAAGCCTGATATTGCTTTACGACCACTCCCGTGACTTTTTGAGACGCTTCAAATACAAAATTTTCAGGAAAAGTCTGGAACTCACCCTTTTGCTGCTTCACAGGACGATGAGTTTCGACACGACAACGCGCTTTGAGTTCGTCTAAATCACGTCCTTGCGCAATGAGTTTGCCTTTTTCATCCACAACTTTAATAAAAGGTACAAGATATTGATCAATTCGTTCAAAAGAAAAATCTTTTTCAGTAATTTGCTCACCGCGCAGAGCAAAAGCCAAGTAACTAAACAGATGTTCACGCAAATGTACTGCATCGACACCTTGCATCAGTTTTTTCGCAGTATCTGGAATCGGAACTAAATTACGACGTTTGTCTTTAGGCAACGCCTTGAGCAAAGCCTCAATTAAATCCTGACGCCACCCAGGAATCCCCCATGACCATTGTTTTTCATCTACTTGTGGCAAAGCCTGCACAGGAATTTTAACCGTTGCACCATCTTCATCATGGCTTGGATCAAAACGATAGCTCGCAGCTAAACGCAATTGTCCATTATGTAAATAATCTGGGAATTGCTGTGTGGTTGGTCGATCATTCATCCATAAGGCATCATCTTCTACAAAAAGATAACGCGGATGATCTGGCTCTACTGTTGCACGCCAATCTTCAAAACTACGGCGGCTGGCAATTTCTTCTGGGACTTTCGCTGCATAAAATTGATAAATAGTTTCTTCATCGACCACTAAATCACGACGACGCAGTTTATCTTCAACACGCTCAACTTCTTCAAGTTTAAGTAAGTTGTGTTTTAAAAATGGCGGTGTAATACCCAAATTACCAGTCGTTAAGGCATCCCGTAAAAAGATTTCATGGGCTGCGGCTTGATCAACTTTCTCAAAATTCACCATACGTTTTGGTTCAATAATTAAACCAAACAATGAAATTTGCGCATAGGCATTCACAATGCCTGCTTTTTTCGACCAATGTGGTTCGAAATAGTGATATTTCAATAGCTCACGTGCAGCTAATAAAATCCATTCAGGATCAATTTTTGCTAAAGTTCGTAAATACACTTGAGAAGTTTCCACCATCTCAAATGCCATCACCCAAGCAGTATTGGTCTTATGCAGTGTACTGGCAGGAAATACTTTGGCTTTCTGCTGACGTACCGCCATAAAGGTATTACGTTCATCGGTTTTATTGGCGATAAATGACAGTAAACCTGTTAATAATGCTCGATGTAAATTTTCGTAATTGGCTGCCTTTTCATTAAAGCTCAGCTTTAATCCTTCAGCCAACTCAACTAATTGCTGATGGGTTTGCTTCCATTCCCGTAAACGTAACCAACTTAAAAAATGTTGACGCGCAAATTGACGGCGCTTATTTTCAGTTTGTGTTTCAGGACTGGTTTGCAGCGTATTCCAAAGTTTTAAATAGAATAAAAAGTCTGAGTCCGCTTCTTTGAATAAGGCATGCTTCTGATCGGCCTGCATTTGCTTGTCCGCAGGACGCTCACGTGGATCTTGAATCGCCAAGGCACTGACAATAATTAAAGTTTCTTTCAGTACACCAAAATGAGCGCCACCAATCAGCATACGTGCTAATCGTGGATCAATCGGCATGCGTGCCATCATTTGACCGACTTTAGTTAAATCGTTCTTACGTTCGCTTAATGCACCTAACTCAATCAAAAGCTTGCGTCCATCATTCACCAAACGAAAATCAGGCGGCTCAATAAAGTCAAAAGCTTCTAAACTACCTAAACCAAGACTTTGCATCTGCAAAATAACAGAAGCTAAGTTAGTTCGTTTGATCTCTGGTTCGGTAAACTCAGGACGACTTAAAAAATCTTCTTCACTGTATAGACGAATACACACACCCGCAGCAATACGACCACAACGACCTTTACGCTGATTGGCTGCTGCCTGTGAAATCGCTTCAATCGGTAAGCGTTGCACACGTGAACGGTAGTTATAACGTGAAATACGAGCAAAACCGCTATCAATCACATACCGAATATTAGGAACGGTTAATGCTGTTTCAGCAACGTTGGTTGCAATAATGATACGGCGACCTTTACCGCTTGGACTGAAAATCTTTTGCTGCTCGGCGAGTGCCAAACGCGCATATAAAGGCAACACTTCAGTATGCCGAGGACCATACTTCTGTAAGGTTTCTTGTAATTCACGGATTTCTTGCTCTGTACTGGCAAAAATCAATATATCAGCATGTTCTGGATGCCCTTTACTCTCAGCATCAGCAAAACACTCTTCGACCGCTTGTACAACAGCACGTGGTAAGTTCTCTTCAAAATCATCAAACTCATCATCATCACTACCAATAATACTGAGTTCCGAAATTGGACGATAACGTACTTCAACAGGGAAGCTGCGCCCTTCTACTTCAAAAATCGGTGCATCATTAAAGTATTGGCTAAAGCGGTTTACGTCTAGAGTTGCTGAGGTGACGATGACTTTTAAATCAGGACGCTTTGGTAATAACTGTTTGAGATAACCCATGATGAAATCGATATTCAGTGAACGCTCATGGGCTTCATCGATAATGATTGTGTCGTATTTTGAAAGGAAGCGGTCGTTCGTCAGCTCAGCCAACAAAATACCATCCGTCATCAAACGCACGATAGAATCTTGCGATCCCTGCTCATTAAAACGGATTTTAAAGCCAATCGCCTCACCCAGTTTCTGCCCAACTTCTTCTGCAATACGTTGCGAGACACTACGAGCAGCTAAACGTCGCGGCTGAGTATGCCCAATCATCCCAGTGAGACCACGACCAGCGAGCATAGCAATTTGTGGTAACTGTGTGGTTTTACCCGAACCCGTTTCACCCGCCACAATAATCACTTGATGCTTTTGTATTGCGGCAATCAAACGATCTGCATACTGAGTAACAGGTAAATCTTGATTGAGTTTAATTTGGGGAATACGCGCTAAGCGTTGTTTGACTTTGTCATTTGACTGTTGAAAAAGTTTTTCGATTTCTGCTAGTGGTGTTTTTTTATCTTTGCGCAGTCGATTTAAACGGTGACGGTCACGTGCCATAACCCATTGATCTACATTTAAATGACTCTGCACTGAACAGCTTTCCTAACAATAAAAATAATCAGCTATTTTACGCCTTAAAGCGTTGCTATGCAAAGCAACCACATTTAGTTCTTTTCAAAAACATGCACTATTCAATTGATACACAGAGGTACTTTTGTATTTTCTTATTTTTAAACCAAGCAAAACATAGGTAAAAATCTAAGTGTATATCTTGGTTTTCTCTATATTTTTTAGATTTTTTCAATTTTACCCTTGAATTTTAATACTATCGACTGCATGTTGTTATGCAAGTTAGTTTTAGGTATTCGTCATATTTGCTTCATCTTATTGGAGTCAAATAGGCTTATATCTTAGGGTGAAAATCGTTTTATATTGATTCATTCAATTTTCCGATTTTAGTCATGTAAAAATACTATTTCCCCAATAACTAAAAATTATTTATTCTTAACCTCGTAAACAAATAAGGCCTTAGCCTCTCAATAAAACCTCAATCATGGAGACAATGATGAGCTTAATTAATACTGAAGTTAAACCATTTAAAGCTGATGCATTCCGTAACGGTGAATTCATTCAAGTCACTGATGCTGATCTTAAAGGCAAATGGTCTGTTCTTATTTTTATGCCTGCTGCATTTACTTTCAACTGTCCTACTGAAGTTGAAGATGCTGCTGAGAACTACGAAGAATTCAAAAAAGCTGGTGCAGAAGTTTATATCGTAACAACTGATACTCATTTCTCTCACAAAGTATGGCACGAAACTTCTCCTGCTGTAGGTAAAGCTCAATTCCCATTAGTTGGTGATCCTACACATCAATTAACACGTGCTTTTGATGTGCATATCGAAGAAGCTGGTTTAGCTTTACGTGGTACGTTCATCATCAACCCAGAAGGCGTAATTAAAACTGCTGAAATTCACGACAATGCAATTGCACGTGATGTTTCAGAAACTTTACGTAAGCTTAAAGCTGCTCAATTCGTAGCAAGCCACCCAGGCGAAGTTTGCCCAGCTAAATGGAAAGAAGGTGAAGCGACTCTTGCTCCATCGATCGACCTCGTTGGTAAAATCTAATTTTTAGATTTAACAATGTTGAAAAGAAACCACTCTAAAAGAGTGGTTTCTTTTTATTTGTCATTTGCTCACTTTTTGCGATACATCGATCTCAATTCAATACTAAATTTTTACAATTCTTATACTTATAAATTTATAACGAAATTCATTTGTCAATTGTCAGCCTGCTTTACATGGAGTAATGTCAAATTATGAAACATAAAGAGTTTTTCGTATGTACTAAATGATCAAACTAAAATGGGGGAAAATATATGGAAAAAACTGTTGTTGTAACCTTTTGGAAATATGATATTTCTTCACGCTACTTAAAAATTTTTTACAGCAATGGCACAGCCGAGCTTTATCATCCTGTTCCAGAATTTATCTATGACAATTTGCTACGCACAACTGATAAGACTGCTTTTGTCCATAAATACCTTGAGTTTGATCTGCATTTTAAACGACTTTATCTTTTAGCCTCATAAATAAAAAAACCAGCCTAGATTAAGGCTGGTTTTTTATTTAAATTTATTAAGCAGCTTCGACTTCAACTTGTTCAGCATACTTCTCTAATATTTTCTCTTTTGCGTCTGGATGAATATTAATTTTCTCCATATTGCCTTTGTAATGCTCTACTACTCGATCATCCATAATTTTTGACCACCATGAAGGAATAAAGGCTGGTAAAATCATCGCTCCATAGCCCGCTGGTAACTGTGGTGCATTTTCAAAATGACGTAGAGTTTGGAAGCTACGTGTTGGATTTGCATGATGATCTGAGTGACGCTGTAATTGATACAAGAACAAGTTAGTCACTACATTGTTATTGTTCCAACTATGCTCAGGTAAAGTACGCTCATATTGACCATTGGCTTTCTTTTCACGTTTTAAACCATAATGCTCAATATAATTTACTGATTCAAACAAAGTAATTGCATAGGCAGCCTGTGTCACTTGGAACGGTGCTGAACGCACTCCAAATTTGCTAAACATAGCAGCATGGTACACGGCAGACATCGCCCAACCATGAATCAATTCATTCTCTTTACAGAAGAATGGCAATTTTTTACGCTCTAAACGATTTTTCTCAATTTCGATCGCCGATTTGAAACTACCAATCACTGTACGCGGTAAAAATTTCCAGAAAGTTTCACCAAGTCGAGATGATGCTGGATCTTCTGGCGTTGCAACACGGCGGTGATGACCATATGGATGCTCAATACGGAAGTGATTATAGCCCGATGGAGCTAATGCCAAATGTGATAAATAATGTTCGAGACGACCACTTTTATGACTCAATTCATGCGCCGTATTGATGGCAATACCATTCACCATCCCCACCAAAGTACCCAATAACGCTTGATCTGCAAGTGATGTACCTTTACGACTTGCCAAATAAGTGCCGTAAATATTGGTCGCATATTGCAATGGAATAAAAAGTTTAACAATTCGAGAATAATATGGATCAGCTTCTAAATCTGCAATCGCATCAAGTGGTGGATTTTCTGTGTCCTCACCAATTAACTTATCCAGTGCAGGAATAACACCATGAATAAATAATGGGCCAAAAGAGGCAAAGAATTTTTTGGTTTTTTTCGGTCCAAATTGATAACCTGCTAAACCACTCATTGCAATGGTCGGTACTGCCAAACCCAATAACCACAAATGACGTTTTTTATCTTTAAAAGTTGTTGTTGCTTGCTCTACATCCAGTTGAGTATGCATATTCATTAGAAACTCCTCAATCAAACACAAAATGTTTTGCTTGAATTGATTGTGTTCTTTTGCAGTCACTCTATATTATCATTTTAAGACTTGATATTATCATTTTAAGACTTTGGTGGTTTTTTATTGTGCAAAAACAGCAAATCCCTGTTATTCCGTCTCGTTATTATTTGCGGTTGATCGAAATTCTGATTGGTACTCATCAATATGATCATCAAGTATTAAACGCATTTCATAACGAACTTTCTAAAACTGAGCTTTTATCAATTCAACAAATTGAACAATTTATTGCACTTGGCCTGAGCCTACCTAATACAGAAGATTTGGCTTTTGAACTCGGTAAAAATCTAAAACTCAGTTCGCATAGTTTGGTTGGATATGCATTAATGACCAGTCCAAATTTAGAACATGCATTGAAATTAATTGCACAATATTTTCGGCTAATTATGCCGAGCTTTAAGCTATCGATTCAATTTCCAACTCATCAACATAAGGTTGAGTTATTACTTGAACCAATCTTACAAATGAATAAGCAATGTTTAGCATTTCATATTGAAGCAATTGCCGTTGGATTTTATTACAGCTTATTAGAACTTGCAGGACAACAATTACAACGTTACCAAATTTATTTAAGTATACCCGAGCCTGTTTATGCTGAACGCTATATACATCTCGTTAAAGCAAATTTTCATTTTAATTACACATGGATATCAGGTATACGCGTTCTGATTGATCAACAACAGTTGGCACTTTCCTTACCTTTGGCGGACGCTCATAGCCTAAAAGTGGTTGAACAACGTTGTCAGGAACAGATTCAAAAAATTTACCATCAGGGCGAAATTGTTGAATGGGTCAGCATGATGCTAAGACAAGCCAATCAAGTGCCGACCTTAACCGAATGCGCTAAAGTTCTAAATATTTCTACCAAAACCCTGCAACGCTATTTACAGCAACAGGGTGTCGAGTTTCATGTCTTAAAACAGCAGATCAGCATTGAACGAGCTATCGACCTTCTACAAAATTCAACCTTTACCATCACCCATATTGCCTATGAACTGGGTTATTCCAACCCTGGAAACTTCACCCGTGCATTTAATAAAATGATGGGATGTAGTCCACAACACTATCGCCTATCGCGATGCAAGACCCAATAAAACAATTAAGTGATCTGTATCAATTTGAAACGTGGAATCACCTGTCCATCTTCAAGCTGAACTGTTTCGGTAAACATACTGAGTGGACGTACCCACATCGAGTAATCTCCATATAAGCATTGATACACCACCAATTCTTCTTCGGTTTCGCTATGACGCGCTACGTTGAAAACCTGATAAAGTTGCCCTTTATAGTGTTGGTAGATGCCACGTTGTAATGCCATGCTATTTTTCCTTTAGGCTATGCCATGAAATAATTGCAGTTATATAACAAGTTTGAATATATTCAAATTTTTAGGTATAAAAATCTTCAAAATGTTTATTTTATCTTAAATTCAAAAATCCGATCAAACCCATAAAAACATACTGTTTTACCTATTCATTATTTTTTCGTACTATGGCTTCATTGAATGAATTTAGCTGATTTGAACTGCTTAGAATTTGGAGAAATACATGTTAGATCAAAATATTAAAACGCAATTAAAAGCTTACTTAGAACGTTTAGAAAGTCCAATTGAGTTAGTTGCGGCTTTAGATGAATCAGACAAAGCTGCAAAAATCAAAGAACTCGTGACTGAAATTGCAGAACTTTCTGACCAAGTTACGGCGCGTTTTGACGGTTCAAACGCTCGCCGTCCGAGTTTTGGTGTAGCTAAAGCAGGTGAACAACCACGTGTGTTCTTTGCTGGTCTACCAATGGGACATGAGTTTACCTCTTTGATCTTGGCTTTATTACAAGTGTCAGGTTATGCGCCTAAAGTATCTGATGAAGTATTGAACCAGATCAAAGGCTTAAACTTGAACTCAAACTTTGATGTGTTTGTCTCATTGAGCTGCCATAACTGTCCAGATGTGGTTCAAGCACTCAACTTGATTGCAATCTATAACCCGAATACAACGGCGACCATGATTGATGGTGGTTTCTTCCAAGAAGAAGTCGAAGAACGCAAAATCTTAGCTGTACCGATGGTGTTTCAAGACAATGAACATATTGGACAAGGTCGTATGACTTTGGAAGAAATCGTGGCGAAGCTAGATACCAACTCAGCTGAAAAAGATGCCGCTGCACTCAATGCCAAAGATACTTTTGATGTATTGGTGATTGGTGGTGGCCCTGCAGGTGGTACAGCAGCGATTTATGCAGCACGTAAAGGGATCAAAACAGGTATCGTGGCTGAACGCTTTGGTGGTCAGGTCATGGATACTATGGACATTGAGAACTTCACCACGGTTCAAAAAACTGTAGGTCCGAAGTTCGCTCAAGATATGGAAGCCCATGTACGTGAGTACGGTGTGGATATCATGAATTTACAACGTGTCAGCAAGATCACAGGTGCAGATCAGACTGACAATGGTTTGGTTGAAGTTGAATTGGAAAATGGGGCTAAGCTTGAATCGAAAACCATTATTCTTTCAACAGGCGCACGTTGGAGAGAAATGAATGTACCGGGTGAAGCGGAATACCGTACCCGTGGTGTGGCGTACTGCCCACACTGTGATGGCCCATTATTCAAAGGCAAACGTGTTGCGGTGATTGGTGGTGGTAACTCTGGTGTAGAAGCAGCGATTGACCTTGCAGGAATTGTGGAGCATGTGACGTTGGTTGAGTTTGATACCAAGCTTCGTGCAGATCAAGTGTTGCAAGACAAATTAAACAGCTTACCGAATACCACTGTGATCTTAAATGCGCTCAGTACTGAAGTGGTCGGAGATGGTGCTCAAGTGACGGCGTTGAAATACAAAGATCGCGCGACTGATGTTGAACATACAGTTGAGCTTGCAGGAATCTTTGTACAGATTGGTTTATTACCAAACACAGATTTCTTGAAGAACAGTGCGGTTGAACTCAGCAATCGTGGTGAGATTGTGATCAATGATCGTAATGAAACCAATGTCAAAGGTGTATTTGCTGCGGGTGACTGTACCACCGTGCCTTACAAGCAAATCATCATCGCGACAGGTGAAGGTGCCAAAGCGTCTCTATCCGCTTTTGATTATATGATTCGCTCTGGAGTGTAAGGCCAACATAAAAACTTGTGCACGCACTTACATTTTTCAAATGTAAGTGCGTGTTTTTACAAGTTATCAACAAATTTTCAACTTTATTCGTCAACGTTTTTATGTTTATATTTTGGCTATCCATATAGTATTGGATGCCACAAAGAAAAGGAACGAAAAATGAATAAATTACTTGTTGCATTAGGTCTCGCTGCTACTGTTGCGCTTGTAGGCTGTAATAAAGATAAAGCGCCTGAAACTGGGGCAACTACTGGCGAACATTTAGAAAACGCTGCTGAACAGGCTGGTGCTGACATCAAAGACGCAACAGCAACTGCGACTGACAATGTTGCAACTGCGGTTGATAATGCGGGTGATCAAATCGACGCTGCTGCTGATCATACTGCTCATGCAACTGCTGAAGCTGCTGCTAAAACTGAAGCTGCTGCACGTGATGCAACTGCTAAAGTTGCTGGTGCGGTAGAGTCAGGTGCTGCGGATGTGAAAGAAAAAGCTCAACAATAAGATGGGTTGATGTAAAAAAGCCTCTGGTCACAGAGGCTTTTTTAATGCAGAGAAAACTAACCGAGTAATCCTTCATCACGCATTGCAATTTGTACCGACTGACGTTCAGCGACTTTATTACGCAAAGCGATAATATGAATATATGGTGTTAAATCGTGTTCAATATGATTTGACCAATTTGTAAGTACAAATAAATACGCATCTGCTGGACCAAAATTATCATCTACTAAATAATCATATTCTGATTCAGCTAAATAATTGTCGATATATTTCAGTAAACGATCTACCTCAGCATATGCTTTGGTTTTTTCATCATCCGTTAACTTACCACTAAAGAAAACTGCATAAGCATCATGCAACTCAGAATTTAAATAACCTAACCATTCAAGGACTTTGGCACGCCCCATGCCCGATGGTGGGATTAAATCCTGTTTAGGATCGTGTTGTGCCAGAAACGGTAAAATTGCAACGTTCTCAGTTAAGATTAAACCAGGATTAATCTCTAAAGCTGGAACATAACCTTTCGGGTTAATTTCATAATAATCTACCCCTTTCGAGGTTTTATGTGTTTTTAGATCAACGCGTTCTAAATCAAAATCTACATTTATTTCATTTAAAATAATATGCGCTGCCAATGAGCAAGCACCAGGTGAGTAATACAACTTCATAATTGATCCTTGTTATCTAACTCTTATGTTCTAGAATGCTTTACCATAATTTGCAAAATGTGTTTCCACAAATTTGTCAAAAAAAGTAAAAAATACTGAATGATCTGACTATTAGTGAAATTACATGATTTTGCAAGTAGTCTTATGTCAACTTTTTATTATCATCGTATATATCCTGCTCAAATAGATCATTTTTTGAGGAGAATAGATTACTTCTATCCTCCTCTTTTTGCATAGATCACACTTTATCTTTTCTCGAGCGCTTGGAAAAACTTGCAAGACCCAAAAGACCTAAGATCGATAACCATCCAAAACTCCCCGATGAAGTATTTGACGGTGAAGGTTTATTCTCGGCATCACTCATATCAAGATCAACAATTACAGGATCATGATCTGAAGAGCGATAAGCATCTTCTGAGAAAAATAATGCTTTTTGTGCATCGGTTTTATATTCTTCGTTGTAATCTAAGACTGTTGGTTCATCTGCATTGATATGCCAAGTAAATGCTTTTTTTACTTTACTATATAAATTTGCATCAGCGATTGCGTGATCTAAATTGCCTGCGCCGCCATAGCCTTCCGCATTACTTGATACACCAAACACATAGCTATAAGCCTGCTCACCTTGCCCTACAACTTTGTCATTTAATAGAACTTTGTAATTTGCCTTTTCAAACACCTGAATCGGATCTTCTTTAGCATAACTATTCATATCCCCCAAAACTAAGATGTTTGGCTTTTCAACCTGAGTTGGATTTTTTGCCATCCATTGAACGAGTTGTTCAACAGCTTTCACACGTGTTGGGTTCCAACAACCCTGCCCATCTTTTTGATCAGCATCTGTTGTATTCGTATCAACACCTGTACATCCTTTAGATTTCAAGTGATTAGGAATAATCGTGAACATTTGCTTTCCAGAAATCGGTTGGAAAGTTTGCGCAATCGTCGATCTATTCTTATCACCTAAATCAAGTACAACTGGCTTGTTCACAGGTTTTACACGTTTGCTGTTATAAATAATGGCAACGGCAATCACATCTGTTCCTAAACGATCCTGATTTTCAGGAACTACATATTTCCAATCAGCGCCTAAAGCTTGGGTTAAATATGCAATTGCACTATTTTTATCATAGCCATTGTTTGCAATTTCCATCAAACCGTATACATCGGCATCAATTGCTTTTAAAGCTTTAATAATTTTCAGATGCTGTTTATCAAATTCAGATTGACTAGATGCTCCACGCTCAGTTGGAAATCCTGTTTTGCCATTGTCATAATTTAAGACATTAAATGCTGCTGCACGAATCAACCGCGTATCTTTAGAGGCGACATTTGGTCTTGATGGTGTTTTAGCGACCAATTCTGGAAGACTACGCCCCTGAATAGGCTGAATGCGCCAATCATTAAAACGGTATTCTAAAATCCCTTCAATGTTCTTAAGTTGATCACCAGAGCGCAAACTATTTGTTGCACTGAAGCTCTGCGGCAACCAAGGCGTTCTGTTTTGATTGTTATAACCATCATCTAAAATAATCTTCGATAATAAGTTTTTCTGTGCTAATGCTTTTGCCTCAGCAGATAAAGGTGAATATAAGTTTGTTGGAATAAATAATCGCTCCTTACTCAGTGACAGCTCACCAAAGCGACCATAGTTATAATTTTCACTGATGGTTAAAGTTTGCGGTAGTTTTACCAACATCCCTTGATAAAGTTGCGGTGAATTTGCAGTTAATTCAGTCAAACTATGAAACGGTAAATCAACACTTTTTGGCTGTACCTGATTTGCCATATTGCTATTACAAGTCAAAATATCTTGCTGTAACTGATCAATCTGTAATTGGTTTTGATACGCAGTCAAACGTCCTCGTAAGATCACTTCATCCCCAACTTGCCCGCCTTTAACAGAGCTACTCGCTGGAATATAAACAAAAATCGCATTACTCACGTTTGGTTTAGCTTTACTATCAATAGTTTGAATATAAAAACCAGAGAAACCATTTTCATAACGATAATCAGCAGTGATCACACCACGGAGCGTATAGTTTTGCCCTTGAGTTGCTTTATTATTTAAATCTGCAATCGCGGTGTCCGTACTTGAGCAACTGACTATTTCAGTAATAGGAGGTGTTGTTGAGCCTGTTAGATTTGAAAAATCATTCCGATCCTTCCATGCACGCCAAGAATTATCAAGATCAAATATAGTTTTAGGATCAACCTCAGCTACAGGATTTACCGTTTGCAAGCGAGTAAAACTATTCGCTTTACTAATTGTTGTTGTGCCCCAGCCACCAGAAGCTGGTTGCTCACCCAATCTTCCAAAACGATCTACCACTTTGCCTTTATAAACCAATAAAATGGCATCATCGCCATTAAACGAAAGTGCAGCGACTTGATTGACCTTATCCCCTAACTCAGTTTGTAAGGCAGTATGTCCAACTAAAAAGCGCCCCTTACTCGCAAGGTTTCCGACTAAAGGATAGACAAATGGCTTAGATGCACCACCATTATTAAACTGTTGAATCTCATAATCAGCTAAATTAACGGCTGTTTGATCTGGATTATAAATTTCTAATCCTTTTTTATTATTACTACCATCAATATATTGGCTAAACATCAACTGGGCATGTGCCACAGAAAATACCGAAGAAGCCCCCAATAAGCCGAAACAAATTGCAATCGAATGGAATTTAAAATTTTTCATAAATTTTTACTTAATGTTTAAATCGACATTAGGCTATTCAATCTCTGTGACAAAAACATGAAGATTTTTTTACAAGTTTTTGATCGTTTGGAAAAACAAATGATCAAATAAAATCATTTAAAGATTTGACTTGACCTGATGAACACTTAAAATACTGCATTTCTATATTTATATCTCCAGAATCATGTCAAACGATCAGTTAGAAACGCAAATTACGGAACTCGACAATTTGCCTGAGCACCGTGAAATTGTGACGTTTATGCGTCGTTCAGCTCCGCTTAATACATCACAACGGACTGCTTTAGAAGATTATCGTGATTTAATTTTGGAATACCCCGTTGGTGATTTACGTCAACACTTTGAACATCCTGAACGACCTTTAACTGTTGAAATTGGCTTTGGTATGGGGCGTTCTTTGGTACTCATGGCAAAAGCCAATCCAGAACGTAATTTTGTCGGAATCGAAGTACATGTACCAGGAATTGCACAATGCGTGTATGAAGCTGGTATGGCTGGCTTGAAGAATTTATTTGTACTTGACGCAGATGCGATTCAAGTATTACGTGAAATGCCTGACAACAGCATTAACTGTGTGCAACTGTACTTCCCAGATCCATGGCAGAAGAAGCGTCACTTTAAACGCCGCTTTGTGATTCATGAACGTATGCAACTGGTTGAACAGAAGTTAGAGCTTGGGGGTACCTTCCATGCTGCTACTGATTGGGAGCCATACGCAGAATGGATGCTTGATATTTTAGATAATCGTCCAGACATGGAAAATTTAGCAGGTAAAGGTAATAGCTACCCTCGCCCTGAATGGCGTCCAGTAACCAAATTTGAGCGTCGTGGACTTGAATCTGGTCATAAGATCAATGACTTTATTTTCAAAAAAATAAAGTAGTAATTCATCAAAATTAAAAAATAGCATTAAATATCAACATTTAATGCTATTTCAACCTATTAAAAACCAACTCAATTTTAAATTTCAAATATAAAAGACAAAAAGTGAATTATTAAAACAACTTATAAAAGCTGTACCTATCAAACCTATATGCTTACTTTGTAAAATCAAATGTGTTCAAATTTACAGCCCTCTATTTACATGATCTATAAATATTTTTTATTCATGTTTAGCTAAAATAAATAATGAATCATTTTGATCTCAAATGAAGAAATTATCGTTTCATAAACAATGAGTGCTCTATTCTGTGCAATGATTTAGCCCAAAGATGAAGATAGGTTGGTTTTATGGAAAAAACTCTGCAATGCCCTAAATGTGGTTCTACAGAAATCGAAGTACGTGATCATGACAAATTACTGAAAACTACAGGTGGCGTTTTAATGACTGCTGCTGGCACAACTGCTGGTACAGTAGGTGGTGCAGCAACTGGTGCATCAGTTGGCGCAGCTATAGGAACTGTAGCAGGTCCATTGGGTGTAATTGTTGGTGGAACTATTGGAACTTTCGTGGGTGCAATTAGTGTCGGAATTACAGGTGGCGTAGTTGGTAATATTTTCGGAAAAAAAGCGGGTGTCGTGATCGACAAGAATATTTTTCAAGATTATTTATGTCTAAAATGCAAACATCGTTTTAAACAAAAGAATTGATTAAGTTCAAGACACATTTACCTAATTTCTAAGCTGATATTTAAACAACTCATATCAGCTAAATGTGTTTATAAACAATACTTAAGTTTTCTAATACAGGTATTATTCGATCTGCCCTTCTTATTATTAATTATAAAAAAATGCAAACACGACCGAGCTTAGTTTAGATAAAAAAGATTATACAATTTATACATTTATGGTTATTTACCATGTAAATGACGGGTCTTAATACCTTCACTTAAGAGCTTATAAACCTCAACAAGATCATTTCTTGCATCTTTTTCTAATAACTTATGATGCATTTTTAAAATATTTTCATCACCACGCATGGCTGGACCTGTCTGCATTTCTTTAGGGTCATTGATTGTTGCTTTTTGTGCAGTCTCCAATATCAATGGGTGAAGTAAAGAAAAATCGACCTGTTGTTCATCAACAATTTGTTTAGCAATATCATAACAGTAGTTACTAAAATTACATGCAAAAACAGCAGCCATGTGCAATGTCTGACGCTGTTGAGAACTATATTGGTAAACCTTCTGAGTCAAACTACCTGTTAATGAGGTGAGTAAATCCAAATCATGATTGTTTACAGCCTCGACAAACACAGGCGTTGTTGTCCAGTCAATCTCTCGTTCATAACTAAATGTTTGTAAAGGATAAAATACACCTGATTTGTCGTGTACTACTGAAAGAACTTCTAAACTTGTACTTCCTGAAGTATGTACAATTAATACTTGCTGTAAAGAAGAGCTAATTTTTTTAATAACTTCAGCTATTGCTTGGTCAGAAATAGCGATGATCACTAGATCAATATCAGCACTTAATTGCTCAAAATCACTGATGGCAACAGCATCCACTAAAGATGCTAAACGATTGGCTTTTTCTAAATCACGACTAAAAACTTGTACAATCTGGTGATCATGATGGAGTACTTTTGCTAAATGATAGGCAACACGCCCTGCACCAATGAATGTAATTCTCATTTTTATAGAACCTTTTTAGAAGCGGAATAATGTACCAATAAACTCTTTAAGAAAAGATCACAATAATGAATTAACTAATTGAAATAGTTAAGCAGAATAAGTAACTTGACCTATTCTGCTCAGAAATAAAGTTTAGATAAATGTCTGAAGCACTTTGCCTTTCAAGGTTTGACCTAACAGCGGTGTATTTTTACCTTGAGATAAAATTGTTTCTTTTGAAACAGTCCACTCTAGCCCTGGATCAACCAGTACCCAACCTGATTCTTGTTTCCAACGTTCAGTCATATTGGCAACTTTAGCAGGATTTAAGGTAACTTTTTCGACCCATTCTAAAGCATCAAAAACACCTTCTTGAATAAGCTGAATACCCAAACCGACATAGGTATCGAACGCTGTAATACCTGGCTGAGTTTCTGCAAAAGGCGCCATTTTTGCTGAACTACTTAATGGTTCGTGATGGGTACAGATAGCGTCGATTACGCCCTCTTTTAAACCCTGACGCAACAAAGCTTTGTCTTGTTCAGAGCGTAGTGGCGGACGAACATGTGCTAGAGAGTTAAATCCATCCGTTAATTGTTCAGTTAAATGAAGTTGATGCATTGCTACATCCGCAGTTACTGGCAAACCTTTGGCTTTCGCAGCACGAATCAAATCAATAGACGCACCACATGACAATAAACCAAAATGGGCTTTGACACCTGTTGCTTCAATCATGAGTAAATATTTAGCAATCGCCACAGTTTCAGCAATCGCAGGAATCATTGGCAAACCCTGACGCGATGCAATAAAGCCTTCATGTGCACAACCATCTTTCGCGATTTGCGGCTCTTCTGCGTAAAACACTACTGTTAAATCTAGACCAGCAGCATATTCTAGCGTGCGAATCACGACATCATCATTATCAAATGCGGCATTAGCATTTGAAACCGCAGTACAGCCGCCTTTTTTTAGACCAGCCATATTAGAAGGTTGCTTCCCATTCAAACCTTGAGTTTGTGCACCAATAATATGTAGATAAATACCACCATCTAATTGTGCCTTTTCAATCAGACCATGAATAAGTGCGCCATTATCTTGTACGATAGGTTTTGAGTCTGGTGGAGTAATGACATGTAAAATACCATTTGCACGCGCAGCTTTACCTTCTGACTTTAATGTCCCATGTTGTTGTTGCCCTGGCTCACGTAAGCGTGCGCACAAGTCCACCATAGTGGGCATCAACCATTTACCTTGACCGTCAATCGTTTCATCAATTTGATCTGCGCTATCAACGAATTTACCATTCTTAATATAAACCGTTTGAACTTGATCAGTTTTTTGAATTGGATCGAGCACACGGACATTTTCAATTTTTACAATACTCATGTGATCTATCCTTTAAAGTGCAATCGCTTCAATTAAACCTTGTTCTTGTAACTGCCCTTGCATCGCAAGTGCCAGTACAGCCATTCGTACTGCAATACCGTTGGTTACTTGTTTCAAAATAACTGATTGATCTCCATCCGCAATACTTGAATCAATTTCAACACCACGGTTCATTGGACCAGGATGCATAACGATGCAATCAGGTTTAGCGAGCGCCAAGCGTTCTTTATTAAGTCCATACATTTTGTAAAATTCAGATTGTGAAGATAATGCAGGTGAATCAATACGCTCATTTTGAATTCGTAATGCAATAATCACATCACAGTCTGTTACGCCTGCATCCATTTTATTAAACAGACGTACATTTTCGCCATATTCATTAAAACCAACTGGTAACAGCGTATTTGGTGCAATCACGCGAATATCTTTGCAACCTAGTGTTTGTAAAGCAGCCACATTGGAACGTGCTACACGCGAATGTTTAATATCACCAATAATAGCCACAGTTAAGTCTTCAAATGGCTTCTTGGTTTCACGGCGAATGGTCAGCATATCTAGCATCGCTTGCGTTGGGTGCGCATGACGACCATCACCTGCATTGATAATTGCCACTTTAGGACAAACATCTTTAGCAATAAAATGTGCTGCCCCAGAAGATGAATGACGAACTACGAAAATATCCGCAGCCATCGCTTCCAAATTCCAAAGCGTATCACGTAACGTTTCACCTTTAGAGGTACTTGAACGTGCAATATCGATATTCAGAACATTTGCAGACAAACGTTTTGCAGCTGCCTCAAATGTAGTGCGAGTTCGAGTAGAGTTTTCAAAAAAAAGATTCATTACCGTCAGCCCTTCTAATAACGGACGGTTAATCAAATTATTATTGTCGTCTAAAAAACTTTGTGCGGTATCTAAAATCTTGGTCAGGCTTTCTTTAGAAAGACCTTCAATGGTTAAGAAGTGCTTTAAATTTCCTTGTTGATTCAATTGAACCTGACTTGGTTGATGCAGGGCTGCAATATGCATAAAAGATTCCTATAGGTCGAATCACCAAAACTTGCATAGTGTAGCCCAATTTCTCTACTTTCGCAGAACAACTTTTCACCATTATGTTGCATTAAATGAGAGAGTTGCAACAGATTCGGCTAGCGGAGCGCACCAATATAGTGATGCGATACTTGTGCCCGATAGATTTCCTCTTCAGTGACTTCGGCAAAGTAAAGTTCTTCATCATTTGTTTGCTTTGGTTCTGCTACAAATAATGTTGATTCAGACTCAGGATATAAATCAAGCAAATGACTTAAACGCTCAACATAATGCGCTAATTCGGCATCGCGCGTTTCCAGTGCAATTTGCATAATATATCTAGCATAAGCTTGGTCATGCACCAAATACATCACATCAATCACACGACTACAGACTCGTCTTAAACGCACATACATTTGAGTTGCAACAGAAAAAGCTTCGGCATTTAGTACAAGTTCATGGTTCGTATTTGCTTTCATAAAGTCCTCACATCGTTGGGAGAAGTATTTCTTGATAATCCAGCTTTAGAAAGCAAAATATGTACCAACCATTCAAAACAAATAAAAATTATTTTATGACATGGTGAACTTATCTGATAAGTAAAAAACATATGCTGAAAATTTAAAGCAAAGACGTGATTCAATCTAAATAAGTAATACCGTATTACTAATCCAAAGAGTTTCACAATATGCCTTAGACCACAAATTAGAATTAATCTATGGAACATAATAAGGCTAAACATCAAAAGAAAAACCGTATTTCTCTTCCAAAATCAGTTAAAATAGTCGATTGCTAAAAATGTTTTTGGAAATTTGAATGAACGCTAAACCACGTCTAACAGACTATTGGGTGACCTGTGCTGACGGGCTTGAAACCTTATTACAACAAGAACTTGGGAATTTAGGCATTCAAAATATCCAACGTTTTGCTGGGCGTTTAATATTTAAAGGCACACTTGAGAATGCCTATCGCGTTTGTATGTGGTCTCGTTTAGCCTCTCGTGTGTTGTTACCAATACATACCCATGGACTTGAATTCACACATGACGCGCGTGATGTTGCAGAAGAACTCTACGAGGGTGCGATTAGCTTTGATTGGTCTCTTGTTTTTGCACCACAAAGTACCTTTGCTGTTCGCCTACATGTAGAACGCGAAATTAAAGTCAATACACAGTTTGCTACACTACGAGTTAAAGATGGTGTTGTTGATTCATTTATGGAGGCGGTTGGCAAACGCCCAAGTATTGATATTAAACAACCCGAAATTACACTTTATGTATTGGCTGGCAAAACTGAGCATACTTACTGCCTAGATTTATCAGGTGATTCTCTGCATAAGCGTGGCTATCGCCGTTTTATGACCGATGCGCCAATTAAAGAAAATCTGGCAGCGGCAATTCTACAAAAAGCTCAATTAGCACAATATCAGCCTGACATTATTCTTGACCCAATGTGTGGTTCAGGAACATTCATTATTGAATCATTAATGATTTTAACCGATCGTGCACCAGGCTTAGTACGTCGCTTTGGCTTCAATGGTTGGCATGGACATGATCGTGAATTATGGTTATCACTGAAAGCAGAAGCAGCAGAACGTCATGCAAAGGCTTTAGAGCAACCTCTACCCAAGTTTTATGCCTACGATGCGGATTGGGAAGCGGTTAAAGCCACTCGCCAAAATATCATTGCAGCAGGTTTTGAAAAAATACTCGACCAAATTCAAATTGAAGAACGGACTTTAGCAGATTGGGATGATTTCCATGCTGAAGGTAAAAAAGCCTTTGTTGTCACCAACCCTCCTTATGGGGAACGTTTAGGTGATAAGGCCTCTAGTCGATCATTCTATTTAGGTTTATCAGGATTATTACAGAAGAATTTTCCAAATCAGCCTGTTGCCGTGATTGCAGCACAAATTGAACAAGCAGATGTACTGGCTATCACCGAACCTCAAACTTTACGTTTGATGAATGGTAAATTACCAATCTACGTGCGTTTTGGTACCATCAAGCCAGCAACCGTCACCCAACCTTTTTTGGCAACATGGCAACCTCAGCAATTTGAAAAAATTGAAGGTGCAGAAGACTTTACTAATCGTTTGCAAAAAAATATGCAAGCCTTAAAAAAATGGGCTGTGAAAGAAAATATTTTTTGCTTACGTTTGTATGATGCCGATCTACCTGATTTTAACATTGCCATCGATTTATATGGAGATCGTTTGCATGTTCAGGAATACGCACCACCAAAAACAATTGATCCTGAAAAAGCAAAAAAACGTTTTAATTTGGGTTTAGCTGCCATTCGTGCAGTGACTGGCTTAAATCGTGACGCAATTTTTATCAAAACCCGTGCAAAGCAAACGGGAACCAATCAATATGAGAAACAAAGCACTGCGTCTAAACGTTTTATTGTGCAGGAAGGCAAAGCTAAAATTCTCGTCAATTTAACAGACTATTTAGATACTGGTTTATTTTTAGATCATCGTCAAATTCGTCTAAGAATTGCCAAAGAAGCACGTGGCAAACACTTTCTTAATCTTTATAGCTATACCTCAACTGCTAGCTTACATGCAGCACTTGGCGGTGCAGCAAGTACCACCAGTGTCGACCTATCAAATACTTATTTGAATTGGTCAAAAGAAAATTTTGTATTGAATGGTTTAACGGTAGATCATGCTGATGAACAACATATGTTCTTTTCGAGTGATTGCTTTGAATGGTTAAAAGAAGCTCATGAACAATATGATCTCATCTTCATTGATCCTCCAACTTTCTCTAACTCAAAAAAGTTTTATGGTACATTTGATGTACAGCGCGATCATATTTCCCTGCTTAAACGTGCAATGAATCGTTTAACCAGTGATGGTACTTTGTACTTCTCAAATAACTATCGTGGGTTTGAGTTAGATGAAGAAATCGAAGCAATCTATCATGTCGAAGAAATTACTTCTGAAACGATAGGCTTAGACTTTAAACGTAATCAAAAAATTCATCGTGCTTGGAAAATCCAACATAATCAAATTTAAGGAATGATTTTTCTCATTATTTAAATGTGAATTTGGTTCTTTTTACATTAGGAGAATCAAACTCATAAATCATGAAGTTATCTGGAGCCTCATCATGGGGCTTCATACTTGCTTTCTTCTTTTCCCGCACATCCATTACAGACGTTTTCTTTTGTTCTTCATAAGGTGATAAAGCACCTTCAGCAAGCATACTGATCCTTATTTCACGCAAATTACGGTCACTCAATATGCGTTGAGAACGCCAACGTTCTTCCTCTGGCTTCATCGCATCTCGTTGAGCTTTTTCGATAATATTAGGCAAGGATCTATTTAATGCACCTGTTTGTAAGGCTAAAGTTCCCTCTGTCATCGGCTGTGCAGCCGAACCAATTAATGGTAAAGCCGTAAAGAATACAATTACACCAATATAAGTGTAATAATGCTGCTTATTCTCCATTTTAATTCATCCTGAATTTTTTTCTTATTTATTCCGAAACTAGCAAGCTTTTCATAAAATCGCAATGTCATTGGTAATATTCCTTAAGAAATCAGATAAATTGCACTGATATAAAAAAAGATGGCGATTTTCATCGCCATCTTTTTAGCCAATCATTCAAATTAGATTTAGCTAAGTTTCATTTTATCAAACACAAGCTGACCACTATCACCTTTAATCAGAATATTATCTCCGGGCTGGAATTCACCAGATAAAATTTTCTGAGCCAAGTTATTTTCAACTTGTTGCTGTATTGCACGTTTTAGTGGTCGTGCGCCATAGATTGGATCAAAACCAGCATCAATCAATAGATCAAATGCACTATCATCGACAGTTAAAGCCATATCTCGTTCGCTCAGACGTGAACGTAAACGATCCAATTGAATATCCGCGATACCACGAATTTGACCTTTTTTCAACGAATGGAAAATGACTAATTCATCAATACGGTTAATGAACTCTGGACGGAAATGCTGAGTTACAGCACTCATGACCACTGTTCGAACTTCCTCATCAGTTGCACCTTCACCTAATTCACGTACATCTTGTGAGCCTAAATTAGATGTCATCACAATGACCGTATTTTTAAAATCGATAACACGACCTTGAGAATCAGTTAAGCGACCATCATCCAATACCTGTAACAGGATATTGAATACATCTGGATGAGCTTTTTCCACTTCGTCAAACAACACCACGCTGTATGGTTTACGGCGTACCGCTTCGGTTAAAACACCACCCTCTTCATAGCCCACATAGCCTGGAGGCGCACCGACTAAACGGCTTACCGAGTGTTTTTCCATAAACTCAGACATATCAATACGGATCATGGCGTCATCACTGTCAAACAGGAAGTTGGCCAATGCCTTGGTCAATTCAGTTTTACCCACACCTGTCGGGCCAAGAAACAGGAATGATCCACTTGGGCGGTTCGGGTCAGACAAGCCTGCGCGTGAACGGCGTACCGCATTGGAAACCGCCACCACCGCCTCATCCTGACCCACCACACGGTTATGCAGGAATTCTTCCATCTGGAGTAGTTTTTCACGTTCACCTTGTAGCATTTTCGCCACAGGAATGCCTGTTGCCGCACTCACTACTTCAGCAATTTCATTTTCAGTCACTTTGGTACGAATGAGTTTAGGTTCCTCATTTTCCTCTGCAATTTCTGCCTGTTCCAGACGTTTCTGCAACTCTGGAATTACACCATATTGCAGGCGTGCCGCCTCAGCCAGATCACCCTCACGTTTGGCTTTTTCCAATGCAACCCGCGCCTGATCCAGTTCGATCTGGGCTTTTTTATCACCCTCAACCAGTGTTTTTTCAGCTTTCCAGATTTCTTCCAGATCATTGTATTCTTTTTGCTTTTCAGCAATTTGCTGCTCAAGATGATTGACTTCAGCCTTACTGCCTGCATCCTCATCTTTCTTCACCGCCTCCAACTGCATTTTCAACTGGATGAGACGGCGATCAAGCTTATCCAATGCTTCAGGTTTGGAATCAATCTCCATCTTAATCCGTGAAGCCGCCTCATCAATCAGGTCAATGGCTTTATCTGGCAACTGACGGTCAGTGATGTAACGATGTGACATTTTCGCCGCCGCAATAATCGCGGAATCCAAAATTTGTACGCCGTGATGGGTTGCATATTTCTCTTTAAGACCACGCAAAATCGCAATGGTATCTTCCACACTTGGCTCATCCACCAACACTTTCTGGAAACGGCGTTCAAGTGCAGCATCTTTTTCAATGTACTGACGATACTCATCCAGCGTAGTTGCGCCAACACAGCGCAATTCACCACGCGCCAACGCAGGTTTAAGCATGTTACCTGCATCCATTGCGCCATCGCCCTTACCCGCGCCTACAAGGGTATGCAGCTCATCAATAAACAGGATGATTTCGCCTTCATGTTTGGCAAGGTCTTTCAGCACCGCTTTTAAGCGTTCCTCAAACTCACCACGATATTTTGCACCTGCCAGCAATGAACCCAAATCCAGTGAAAGCACACGTTTATTCTTTAAGCTTTCAGGCACTTCACCATTAACAATACGTTGTGCCAAACCTTCTACAATCGCAGTTTTACCGACCCCAGGCTCACCAATCAGCACAGGGTTATTTTTGGTACGGCGTGACAACACCTGAATGGTACGGCGGATTTCATCATCACGACCAATAACTGGATCAAGCTTACCGGCCAAAGCACGTTCTGTTAAATCAATGGTATATTTATTCAATGAATCGCGTTGATCTTCATGATTATTGCTCATGACTTTGTCATTTCCTCGAATATTTTCAATTACTTTGCGTAAACTATCTGGTGTTACCCCAACGCTGTTTAATATCGTTTTGGTTTCACCCGTTTCCGCTAAACTTAATAACACCCAATCTGTTGATAAGAATTCATCACCTGCTTTTTGCGCATAACGATCAGCTAAATTTAAGATCTTTACCGCTTCAGGATTAAGATTAATATCTCCAGTTGGATTTGATAAAGTCGGTGCATTTCTTATTGCTTGTTCTAACTTTTGTTTTAACTCTGGCAAGCGCGCACCTGATTGCTGCAACAAACTTAAATTGGCAGGCTCATCTAGTAAAGTCGATAAAATATGAATACCCGCAATAGAAGTATGGTCTTTACCCATTGCCAATGATTGTGCATCTGAAAGAGCTTGCTGTAAACGGTTCGTAAATTTTTCAAAGCGCATTCTTGTTATTCCTCACAACAAATTTTTAACTTATCACTAAGATGGGAACACTTTTTAAAATTTCAAATAAAATTTATATATTTTTCAATATTTTGTTTAAATTAAACTTTATAAAACTCAGTAATAATATGGGTATATAAACAATCTATTTCAAGTATATTTTGTATAATTTTCTATCTATTCTGATTTAAACAATATCCATATTGTTATTTTACAGTGAAACTTTTAACTTAAGACTTTACTTCATTTAAAAATGATCGTTATGCATTTAAGAAGAATTGTAATAGCTAGTATTTGCCTTTTCCCTATTCAGATAGCTATCGCTCAATTACCACAGAATTCACGACATGCAGGCGGTATAGCCGTTATTCCAATTCCATCAACGATTACCCAAGTTTTCTATGAGAAAAAACCGATTCTAATTACACAAGAAGGCACTCAACGATACGCTATTTTTGGAATTCCTCTTTCTACCCCATTGGGAACGTTAAGCCTAACAACCAATACTATGCCCATACAGATTGAAATACTGCCATATCAATATGCTGAACAGCACCTCAATGTAAAAAACCAAGACTATGTTAATCCGAATCAAAATCAACTTGATCGATATGCTTCGGAAGCAAAAGAACAAAATGAGATTTATAATTCTTTCAGTCAAAGCTATTGGACTAAATTTCCAAGTTTTATTCCACCAACAGCAGGCAAATTTAGTAACTCATTTGGACGCAAACGTTTCTTTAATAATGAAGAACGCGCCCCACATTCAGGTCTAGACATTCCAGCACCAATTGGCCAAAAAGTTGTAGCGCCAGCAGATGGCATTGTCGTTCAAACTGGTGATTATTTTTTCAATGGTAAGACTGTTTTGATTGATCACGGTCAAGGTTTAATCAGTATGTTCTGCCATCTCAGTAAAATTGAGGTTTCAAAGGGACAACATATTACTCAAGGTGAACTTTTAGGTTTAGTAGGAAATACAGGTCGAGTCACTGGTCCACACTTACATTGGGGAATGAGTTTAAATGATGCACGGGTAGACCCACAATTATTACTGAAATAAAAACTATGTCGATAAAAAAGTGATCTAAACAAATAGATCACTTTTTAGTTAAACTTAATAATTAAGTCTTAATCAGCTTCTACAATTTCAAAGTCATGTGTGATTTCTACACCACCATCAGACAACATTTTGCTCGCAGAACAATATTTTTCTGCTGAAAGCTCAACTGCTTTTTCAACTTGCTTTGCTTTAACCGCTTTACCTGTTACTACGAAATGTAAGTGAATTTTTGTAAACACCGCAGGAATAGAATCAGCTCTCTCCGCTTTTAACTGGCATACAACATCGGTCACATCTTGGCGTGATTTCTTTAAAATAGTCACAATATCAAACGAAGCACACCCACCAAGTCCCATTAAAATCAACTCCATAGGACGTGGTCCACGGTTTTCACCACCATACTCAGCAGAACCATCCATCACTACACTGTGACCACTTTCTGATTTCGCTTCAAAAGCAACATTCTCTAACCAATGTACACTTGTTTGCATTGCAACTACCCGAAAAACGTTATAAATTTACTTCAGTTCTTGTACACTAACATAAAATGAGTTGATAAGGAATTTCATCTCTTCTGTGTAGAAAAGGCTCCATGGGGCCTGTGCGATCGGTTTTATCCAAATTCGGAAATTTTAAGCATGACTTCAAATTTTTCACATCTTAGCACTGATGCTTTGTCTCCAGGTCAATTACCTGAGTCAGTTAAAGCATTGCTAAAACGTGCTCATATTAATAGATACCCTAAACGCACCACGATTGTTGACGCTGGAACGGAATCAAAATCACTGTATTTAATATTAAAAGGTTCAGTGTCAATCATATTACGTGAAGATGATGAGCGTGAGATTGTTGTTGCATATCTCAATCCAGGTGATTTCTTTGGTGAAATGGGGCTGTTTGAAAATAACCCTCAACGTACCGCAGAAGTACGTACACGAGATGTTTGCGAAATTGCAGAAATCTCATATGAAAATTTCCACGAACTCAGCAAGCAATACCCTGACCTGAGCTATGCTGTATTTGCTCAGCTTGTTCGCCGTCTGAAGAATACAACACGTAAAGTCACTGATTTAGCATTTATCGATGTATCTGGTCGTATTGCGCGTTGTTTAATTGACTTATCTGCGCAGCCTGAGGCAATGATTCTACCGAATGGTCGTCAGATTCGTATTACACGTCAAGAAATTGGTCGTATTGTGGGGTGTTCACGTGAAATGGTTGGTCGTGTTTTAAAAACACTTGAAGATCAAGGCATGATTCAAACTGATGGTAAAGCAATTTTAATTTTTGATACTTCTTTAGATGATAACGCATTTTCTGAAGATGAATTTGATGATGAGGATTAATCCCCTCTAGCTTTAAGCTAATTTCAAAGCCAGTGCAAACCACTGGCTTTAATTTTATTCAGATGAAGCTAAGCTATTTAGCTTTTCATCAATTCTGCTTACATAATTACTATGATTATAGAGATAATCAGAATATAAAGCCTTGCAAACTTTTTTTATAATTCTTGTTAATCATGGGTATATTTATAAGATACTGATTTGGAGCAAATAAGTATGAAAAAATTGGCTTTAAGCCTTTGTGCAATGACTTTAATAACGATTTCAGGTTGTGCATCATTTGCAGATATGGCAGGTGCTGACAGTGCCACATTAAATGCTCAGTCCGCTCAAAGCTTTGCAAAGATGACACAGGAAGCTCGTGCCAAGAATCAATTGGATATGAGCTCAAATACTTATCAACGTATTAATTCAGTATTTTTGCGCTTAAAACCGTATGCTGACCAAATGAACCAAACCGGTCAGCGTTTTGATTGGCAGTTAGCAGTACTAAAATCAGATACTGTAAATGCCTATGTAGCGCCAGGTGGGAAAGTCGTTTTCTATACGGGTATTGTGAACAAGCTGAATTTGACCAATGATGAAATCGCAGCAATTATGGGACACGAAATGACCCATGCCTTAGAAGAACATGCCAAAAGTAAAATTGGTGCACAAGCACTTACAAACTTAGCGATTGGGATTGGTACGACTTATGCGGGTGCGAATATTGGTGAAGCAGGTAATGCGGCAATTGCTTTAGGTAGTCAAATTGGTATTGGTTTACCCTATTCTCGTAATTTAGAAAGTCGCGCTGATTTTGGTGGGTTAATGCTGATGGCAAAAGCAGGATATAATCCAAATGCAGCAATTAGTCTTTGGGAAAAAATGGATCGTGTAGATGGTGCTGGTGGTGCATCATTCTTATCAACTCACCCATCAAATAGTCAACGTATTAGTGATATGCGTAAAAATTTACCTGCTGCTCTGGCAGTTTATAATAAACGTCGTTAATTTAGCCAAAGCCATTAGATCTCATTTTAGAGATTTAATGGCTTATCCTTTAACTGTCTTATATACAAAAACTCTAATTTATCTCAGCAATTTTTGAATCCGTTTCAACAGTCTGATTAATCTCTATCAGCTTTTGAATTTTCCCCGTTTGTGGAGCAATCACAGGGACCTCCATTTTCATTGCTTCCATAATTGCAATTGTCTCACCTTGGTTTACATGATCATTTTCTTGAACTTTCCACACGGTGATTACACCACTCATCGGTGCTAAGACACTATTACTACTTGGGTTCTGATCAGAATCATTTTGTTTCTGATTGGGTGGGGGTGTCCCGACTAAACTAAAAAATCCATTTGGTAAGCCAATCTGATGCAACTTTCCATCTATTTCAATTGGATAACGTTGTAATTCAACTTGATTGCTCAGTTTACTACGTGAATAGTGAGGATAATCATGGCGACTATCTTGTTCAATCCAACGTGTATGTACTTTAAATTCATCAATAAAGTCAGCATCTGACAGGATTGCACGATGGAATGGTAATACTGAAGCAATGCCCTCTATTTCAAAATGGGCAAGCGCTCTTTTGGCCCGTTGAATTGCAATCTCGCGGGTTGCACCAGTCACAATTAATTTCGCAATTAAAGAATCAAAATGACTTGAAACAACACTTCCAGTCATCACCCCCGTATCAAGACGAATACCAATTCCTGATGGTGGGTGAAAACGAGTAAGCTGTCCAAATGCTGGGATAAAACCACGTGCTGGATCTTCCGCATTAATTCGGAATTCAATTGCATGTCCTATTGGTTTTGGCATTTCTTGAATCGAAAGTGGTTGACCTAAAGCAATTCGAATTTGTTCGACAACTAAGTCTAGGCCCGTAGTTTGCTCAGTAACTGTGTGCTCAACTTGTAGACGTGTATTAACCTCTAAGAACGAAAGTTGACCATTTTGACTAAGTAAATACTCGACGGTACCTGCCCCGACATAATCTGCAGCGCGGCAAATTGCAATAGCAGATTGCACTAACTGAGCTTCAATATGCTCATTAATAAATGGTGCAGGTGCTTCCTCGACTAGCTTTTGATTACGGCGTTGTAAAGAACAATCTCTCGTTCCTACAACGACAATATGTCCCTGTTGATCAGCAATAACTTGTGCTTCCAAATGCCGAGGCTTATTTAAATATTGTTCAACAAAACATTCTCCTCGACCAAAAGCAGCGAATGCTTCTCGCACAGCCGATTCATATAAATCGGCAACTTCATTCAATTGCCAAGCAACTTTTAAACCACGTCCACCACCACCATACGCAGCTTTTATCGCAATCGGCAGACCATACTGTTTCGCAAAATATAACGCTTCTTGAGCTGATTGAAGTGGTTGTTCAGTACCATGAACCAAAGGTGCATTTACCGACTGTGCAATTTTACGCGCTTGTATTTTGTCACCAAGTTTATGGATAGTTTCAGGAGATGGCCCAATCCAAATCAGCCCCGCATCTATCACAGCTTGGGCAAATTCGGCACGTTCTGATAAAAAACCATAACCAGGATGAATCATGGTCACTTGGGATTTATACGCAATATCAATAATTTTATTGATATCTAAATAAGTGTGCTGTGCTGTTTGTCCTGATAATGCCCAAGCTTCATCTGCAAGTTGAACATGCAAACTGGCAATATCATCATCTGCATAAATCGCCACTGATGTAATATCCATATCTTTACATGCGTGAATAATGCGTACAGCAATTTCTCCACGATTCGCAATCAACAGCTTATGTTTTTTATGCATCTTTTTTGACATCCATGAAATCATAAATTTTACGAAATTGAATATGGCAACCAGCTGGAATCTGTGCAATTAAGTCCAAATGATAGAATGCGACCGCCGCAATCACAGGATAACCCCCTGTAATAGGATGATCATTCATAAATAATACAGGCTGACCATTTGGAGGAATTTGCAAAGCACCTGTACAACAACCTTCGCTCGGTAATTCTTGCTCGAATTGTCGCGTTAAAGGCTGATCACCCACTAATCTCAATCCAATTCGATTACTCTCTGTGCTCACTAACCAAGTTTGTTTAAACAATAAATCAAGGCTTTCTTCGGCAAACCAATCTGTACGCGGCCCTAACACGAGATCTATTTCAATAATCTCATCTCGTTTAGGTAATTTAATCGGTATTTCATTTAAGCTGACAGGCTGCGTTATTAATTGGGCAAAATGAATCTCATCACCCACTTGAATTGGTTTTGTACCCAATTCAGCCAAAGAATCATAACTAGCACTTTCGAGTACTTTCTCAACAGCGATACCACCACGTAGCGCAATATAATTACGAATCCCTGCACTCGGTGCTGAAATATAAATTTCATCACCATAATCTAAAGCAATCGGCTGATACAAAGCCACTTTAACTTTATCCGCGCCAATATAAGTAATCCAGACTTCCGTTTCCGCACCTGTCACAGCAATAACTGTTGCTTCTAAAACCTGTAATCGCAATCCACCATTTAAAACTTCCATGACGGCTGCATTCTGTGGATTGCCAACAATTAAGTTTGCCTGACGAAATGCCTTTTGATCCATAGCACCTGCCCGCCCCACGCCTAGCTCAGCTAAATTTTTACGTCCTTCATCTTGGATCAATACTTGTAAGCCAACATTTTTAACGCGTAACACAGCAGGTTTTTTAATCGATTTTCTTTGAGAAAATCTCTGAGCAGGCACACAAATTTGGGTTGGATTATGACTATCATCCTTGAAGATGACATGATCACTCGGCAGTAATAAAGAAGGCTGTTGTCGATGAATATCCCACAATATCTCATCAGTCTGTCCAATCAACTGCCATCCACCCGGACTATCTTGAGGATAAATACCGCTATATTCGCCTGCTAAACCTACTGCCCCTGCACTAACTTTTTTACGTGGTGATGCTAAGCGTGGAATACTCCTAAATACTTGCTCAGGATTGGTTAGATAAGCAAAGCCGGGAGCAAAGCCAATAAATGCAACTTGCCAATAAGAGTTGGTATGTTTTTGAATGACTTGTTCAGTACTTATTCCTAAATATTCAGCAACATTATTTAAATCAATACCGTTATAGCGCACACCGATAACAATTTCCTTCCCTTGACGCAAAGTATCCTGACTGATTTTTTGGCTTGAAATCCATCGAATGAGTGTATGCATCTCGACCAATAACGAATCAAAATAAATCAGTATGCTACGTGCCGCAGGAATAAGTTCTTTTATATGAGGATGCTGTGCTTGTTTTAAGCAGTAATGAACCGCCATTGTTTCTTCTAAACTTTCAAGCTCAATCAAAAAACAATCTAAATTAACGGATAGAAATCGCATAAAATAGCTCTTTTAAAATGTTTAAAACTCATTCAAAGACTAAAAGCACGAACTTCAATTTTATTTTCTAACAATACTTGGCGAATCTTTTCTGCCATTTGTACCGCCCCAAAGGTATCACCATGCAAACAAATGGTATCTGCCTGAATTGTAGTGAAATCCCCTTCAATCGATTCAATACCTCCGTTCTGAATCATCCTCAGTACACGTTGAGCTACGACTTCTGCATCATGTAAAACAGCACCTTCTAAACGGCGTGAAACTAGTTCACCATTACGATGATAAGCACGATCAGCAAACGCTTCAGAAATAACGCCAACTCCCTGCTTACGAGCAAAATTAATTAAAGGCGAACCCGCCAATGCAACTAACACTAATTTTTTATCTGAATGCTGTATTGCATCAATCACTGCTTGAGCTTGAGTTAAATTGGTGGCAATAGTGTTATATAAAGCACCATGTGGTTTGACGTAAGTCACTTTTGTTCCAGCGACTTGAGCCAACCCTTGCAGCGCTGAGATTTGATAAAGCACGTCTGCGTATAATTCATCATAAGATACATCCATATTACGGCGACCAAAACCAACCCGATCTGGATACGAAACATGCGCTCCCACACTAACATTTTGAGCAGCCGCTTGTTTTAAGGTATTTAACATATTGACAGGATCGCCTGCATGAAAACCGCATGCAATATTGGCACTACTCACAATCGCAAGAATCTGCTCATCATTTCCCATTTTCCAAGCACCATAGCTTTCGCCTAAGTCGCTGTTTAAATCAATATGCATATATAAACCTAATGCTGATTTTATGATCCGATAATTGAGTAATATATTCGAAGTGATTACAAAATCACATATTTTATCGACTTTAACAGCTTATAGCTGTGACTAAGGTTACGGTTTCTTGTGCCTGTAAATGTCTAAGTGTTAGCACTTCGGGATACTATGCTTGGCGAAAGCGACAGATGTATGTCCATCAGAAATATACTGATTTAAAAGCTATTTATTGGCAGCACCATGCTCGCTTAGGGGCACCTTCATTGACGCATGACATGCATGATTTAAGTTACTGCATAAGTGAACGTACAGTTGGAAGAATGAGGATTTGAGTTGCCGCCTGTTGGATTCATATTTCCAACACAACCATTTAAAAACAAGCTAGATGCAGAACAGATCAAAATTGGATATTTCATCTATACACCCCCTATTGAGTGAATGAATGATTTGCAAAATTGTACAAAAACCAGCAGAAATGACTAAAACTCAAAGCTAGTTTATGAATAAACCATATCAAAACAAAACAGTTGTAAATTTTCATTCACAACTGTTTTATAAATAAATCTATAAATGGTTTAAATAAATTTATTTCGCAGCCATACGAATACCACCATCTAAGCGGATCACTTCACCATTTAAATATGAATTTTCAGCAATATGTGCAACCAAACGACCAAATTCTTCAGGACGTCCCAAACGTGATGGATAAGGCACCATTTGCCCTAAGGCATCTTGTACATTTTGCGGTAAGCCTTTCAGCATTGGAGTTTCCATAATCCCTGGTGCAATGGTTAAAACACGAATTTGATGACGTGCTAACTCGCGCGCAATCGGAAGCGTCATCGCAACTACAGCACCTTTTGATGCAGAATAAGCCGCTTGTCCAATTTGCCCATCAAAAGCAGCAACTGAAGCTGTATTTACAATCACCCCACGATCTTCATCGCCTTCAGCAACAATATTTTTACTCATTGCATCTGCTGCGAAACGCAACATGTTAAATGTACCCGTTACGTTGATATGTAAGGTTTTTGAGAACATAGCTAAATCATGTACAGATTCTTTGCCCACAACTTTTGCTGAGGGTCCAATCCCTGCACAGTTGACTAGTCCATATACCGCACCATATTTTGCAACAACATCTTTAAAGAATTGCTCTGCAGCTTGTTCATCAGTTACATCTAATTTTACAAATTCAGCTTGTGCACCTAATGCTTGTACCTGCTGCTCACCCGCTTCAATGTTCATATCGACTAAGGTAACTGTCGCACCTTGTTTAACGAGAACCTCTGCTGTTGCAGCACCTAAACCAGAGCCACCACCAGTAATAACAAAATGTTTTCCTTGAATTTTCATCTAAATTTCCTCGTAAATTAAAGATATAAATTTTTATAAGCGAGAGTAAAGCCAAGTTTTTTCCGATACAATTCCTAAAAGTAGCAAAAGTGATGCGACTTTTGAGCATTCAAACTATTTACTCTTCTATATTTCATTTTTATATGAACAAAAGCACCGATCTCGATCTTAATTCTGCTAAGGATACAATTTCAATTGCTTTAATTCGTGAAGCATTGAGTGTTGCGGCAAGTCGAGGTTTAGATATTCTTCATATCGCTAATCAAGCAGGCGTTTCAGTCGAACTGCTCAGTTCAACCAAAGCCCGTGTTCCAGTGATGCAATGTGCACGATTGTGGATTGAACTAGCAGAACATATGAATGATGAGTTTCTAGGAATGGATCGCCATCCAATGCGTCGAGGAAGCTATAGCTTATTGGCAAAGTTGGCATTCAGTGCAGAAACATTAGAACAAGCTATTCAAGAAATCTTAAAGTTTCTGAGTTTAGTGTTGGATGACATTCAAGGTGAATTGATTCAACAAGGTGCAAAAGCATACTTAATTTTGCATGACCGTGAACGTCCTAAACGAATGTTTACTTATTCGACCTATTTGATGTTAGTCCATAGTTTAATGTGTTGGCTAAGTGACCAGCGCATCCCTTTTCAGAAAATGACCTTTAAATGTCATCAACCTGTCGAAATACAGGATTATCGTGTTCGTTTTTGCGAAGATATTCAATTTAATGCTGATCAAAATCTCATTGAATTTGATGCAAACTACCTCAAACACAAAATCAAAAAAGATAAACAGGCTTTAAATGACTTTCTCAGACAAACGCCTTATAACCTAATTGTTCGCTTTAAAAATGAAAACTCTTTAAGCTTGCAAATACGTCGTCAACTGCTTTTACAACCACCCTCAGAGTGGGATGAACTCAAAGAAATTGCCCAACAACTGAATATGTCAACGGCAACCATTCAACGCCGTTTAAAACTAGAAGGTGTCAGTTATCAGCAGCTAAAAAATGATATTCGCTGCGATATTGCAATTGAACGGCTCAGTAAAAGCAATGATTCAATTCAGAACATCAGTGATGATTTGCATTTCCATGATCCGAGTGCATTTCATCGTGCTTTTAAAAAATGGACAGGCGTCAGTCCAGGTGCTTATCGTGCGAAAACACTATTTAGTAAAATAGAAGCTTAAATAGTTTTTTGTCCTAGACTGACACGGTCATTGCCACCATAATCCTTGATAGTCTGAATCTGCTTAAAACCTTGTTGTTCAAAAATATCTCGTACCGCTTGGCCTTGATCATAACCATGCTCAAGCACAATCCAACCATTGGGTTTAAGCCAATCTTTGCCTTGGGTAATAATGGTTTCAATATCCGCGATACCCTGCTTATCAGCAATCAAAGCACGCTCAGGTTCAGATTTGAGCTTTTGCATATGTACATCTTCAGGATCAATATACGGCGGATTGGAGACAATCAAATCAAACTGTTGCTGCTCTAAAGCCTCGAACCAAGCCCCACAAGCGAACTTCACTTGCATCAGCCCGTGTCGAACTGCATTGTCCTGCGCCACGTCTAAAGTTGGTGCGTATATATCAGTTGCAGTGACTTGCCATTGCGGACGCTCACTTGCGAGCGCCAAAGCAATTGCGCCTGTTCCTGTGCCTAGGTCAACAATATTCGCATGTTGATCGAGTGGCAGTTTGAGCACCGTTTCAACCAAAATTTCGGTATCTGGGCGTGGCACTAGAGTGTCATGGGTGACTTTTAAATCCAACGTCCAAAAAGGTTGTGAACCTGTGACATAAGCCAAAGGCTCACCCTGTTCGATACGTGCAAGCCCTTCTAAAAAAGCCTGTTCCTGTATTTCAGTCAACTCTTGCTCAAGTCTTAATTTGAGTTCTAAAGCATTGATACCTAGTAGGTGTTCAAGTAGCCATGCCGCCTCTTGACGTTCATAGCTATCAATTTCACCTTTGATTTCTAAGGCTTGAGCAATATTCATTAGCCGCCATTTTCCTGTGCAAGCATCGCCAACTGATCCGCCTGATATTCACGATGTAAGCTATCTAACAGTTCGGTTAAATCACCTTCCATAATTGCATCTAACTTATATAAAGTCAGGTTAATACGGTGATCAGTCATACGACCTTGAGGGTAGTTATAGGTACGAATACGTTCAGAACGATCACCTGAACCGACGAGGTCACGGCGCATTTCTGAAGTTGCTGCATCAGCGGCTGCACGTTTAGCATTTTCTAAACGTGAGACTAACAATGCCATCGCTTTGGCTTTATTCTTATGTTGCGAACGCTCTTCCTGACATTCCACTACCACACCCGATGGAATATGGGTAATACGCACCGCAGAATCGGTTTTGTTAATATGCTGACCACCTGCACCTGATGCCCGATAGGTATCAATGCGCAGATCGGCGGGATTGATTTCAACTGTGGTATCCACATCCACTTCCGGCAGAATTGCAACAGTACACGCAGAAGTGTGTACACGACCTTGAGATTCAGTCGCAGGTACACGTTGAACACGGTGTGCACCACTCTCAAATTTCAAACGACCATAGACGCCTTCGCCGTCAATACGGCAAATGATTTCTTTATAACCGCCATGCTCACCTTCATTTTCAGAAAGTACTTCAATACGCCAACTTTGTGTTTCAGCATATTTGCTATACATACGGAATAAATCACCCGAGAAGATCGCAGCTTCATCACCACCTGTACCCGCACGCACCTCAAGATAGGCTGCATTGGCATCATTTGGATCTTTCGGAATCATTAGAACATTTAATTGTTCTTCGAGATTAACGAGAAGCGCTTTATTTTCTTTAATTTCTTCTTCAGCCATATCTTTGAAATCGGGATCTGATTTCATTATTTCAGCCGTTTCAATATCTTCTTCAGCTTGACGATATTTGCTCCAAACCTCAGTGATTTCTGTTAAATCATTATGTTCGCGAGACAATTTACGAAAACGTTTATTGTCCGAAATTACTTCTACATCAGCGAGCAATGCAGTCAGCTCTTCGTGACGATCACAAAGCTGATCCAGTCTTAAACGGAGTGATGCTTTCATGGGCGGAATATCTCAAAACTAAAGACTCAGTGCCGATCAAAATAATGAAGCACGAGCAAAATCAAAAAATTGCGCATAGTTTACAGATTCTAGGGCTTAAAAGACATAGAGAAACTGGTTAACTTACCAATCCCCTATTATTTCATCACAAATTCTGCGTTTTTTTAGTATGTATAGGTTGTTCTCTTCCCTGAGCTTCGATATAAATAATCAAAGATAAATTAGAATGATAAAACAATAGGATAAACCATGAGTAATTTAATAAACCGCCCTACACTCGCCTTCACAGCCGCAAGCTGGCTTGCGGTTCTTATTGGTGTTGTTGGTTTTATGATTGGATTGTGGAATGCAGAAATGCCTCTGCATGAAAAAGGCTATTATTTGATCATTCTATTATATGGACTGTTCTCCACGATCTCACTACAAAAAACATTACGGGATCAATTAGAAGAAATACCTGTAACTATGATTTATGTTGCGCTTTGTTGGGCATCAGTTGGTATTTGCATTGGATTATTACTATTTAGTTTAACTAACGCTACGCTCACTTTAAGTGAAAAAGGGTACTACATTATGTCTTTCTTGCTCAGTTTGTTTGGCGTCACAGCGACCCAAAAGAACATTCGTGATCTCGATCATTTACGTCATCAACAAGAAATAAATTCTCATCAACACAAATTAGAAGAAGAGTCGAGTAAGAAAGTTCCATTAGATTAATTACAAGCCATTAAAGAGTGCTTGTCGTTTAAGCCTCTTTTTGTGAATTAAATCAGTATTTGATTGATTACAAATATTTATTTCACCTTATTCAGGATTGTTATTAACAAAACACTACATTCTCCTTACTAAGTAGTAATAATTTCTGTCGGCATCTCCATATTTTCTTTCTCAAACTTTGTTACATTTGCAGTCATTAAAAAGATGTCCCATTACTGGGAACATGGAGTCAAAATGAAAGCGAATATTTTGTTATTGAGCGCCATTTTAGCAAGCTCAACTCTAGCAACCAGCGTGTATGCTGATAATGCAACACGTGTTGCAGCAACTTCTGCTTTAGGTAGTGTTGTTGGTACAGCAATTGGTAAAGAAATTGGTGGTAATAATGGTGCGATGATTGGCTCTGCTGTCGGTGGTGCTGGCGGTGCGGCGGCTGCAAGTAGCAAACGTACTCGTACTGAAGCTGCGATTGGCGGTGGTCTAGGTGGTGTTGGTGGCTACACTGTAGGTAAAAATGTAGGTGGAACCACAGGTGGATATATCGGAGCGGCAGCTGGTGCAGCGGGCGGTGCAGCATTAGGTCGTCAAGTTGGTCAAGATCGTGATTATGACAATCGCCAAGATAACAAACGTCATTGGAAAAAGAAAAAACATCGTCATCATTAATCATTCTAAAAAGCACCTTAGGTACTGCTATCCCATAGTTAGACTTAAATAAAAAAACCTGAGTCCAAAGTAGTTAAAATATAAGTGCGAACAAACACTTCAACTACAAGGATTCAGGTTTTTTCACATCAGAATACGGTATGTCATCAATTACTCAAGCCCATTTTGAGACAAGATTTTGAACGTCTTGCAAAACAATACCATCAAGGACAAAAATTAAGATCAGCAACACGATGGGATCAATTTATTGCAATATTAATGTCCCAACCATCATGCCGTCAAAGCTTGAGGGATATTGAATCTAATCTCGAATCACAACAGGAAAAGCTTTATCACCTTGGTACCCAAAGAATTGCACGAAGTACGTTAGCAAGAATCAATCAAGAACAACCCGCTCGCTTGTATCAACAATTGTTTATCCAACTACTTCAACATCGTGAAAATTCCAAGATTGCTCATAAATTTCGATTTAAAAATCAACTCTATTCAATTGATGCGAGTCATATTGATCTTTCACTGTCATTGTGTGAATGGGCAAAAGTACATGAGTCCAAAGCAAGCATAAAACTTACAGTTGGATTAAATCATAGCAACACTATTCCTGAGTTTGTTGCGCTTGGTGATGGTATTGAAAATGACATGGTTCAAGGCAGAACACTTAAATTCCCGCCTGGAAGTATCGTTGTATTTGATAAAGGGTATGTTGATTATCAATGGTTTGCAGAAATGACCAACCAAAATTTCAGCTTTGTTACTCGGTTGAGATCAAAGACAGTTTATGAGGTGAAATCAAAACAAGATGTGTTCGCTAGTAAGGGGATTCTTGCGGATGAATATATTGAGTTGAGTAGTGATCATGCTAAAAAGCGTGGTGCACCTAAGCGATTAAGACGTTTAAAGTTTTATGATGAAAAAAAGAAAAGAACGTTTAAGTTTTTAAGTAATAACTTTCATTTAGCTACATCTACCATTGCTGCAATTTATAAAGATCTGTGGAAAGTAGAACTATTTTTTAAAGCGATCAAGCAAAACCTAAAATTGAAATCGTTTCCAGGCCGTAGCCGCAATGCGATACAAACACAAATATGGATTGCACTAATCGCGTATTTACTGGTGAGTTTTGCGAAACATATGGCACAAGAAGGATGGAGTGTTCAAAGATTATTAAGAATTATTCAGGTGAATTTATTTGAAAGGAAACCATTGAAGGCTTTGTTTTTACCTGACAAAAAGTGTAATAAACAAGAAGAACCTCAGTTGAGGTTCTTTTTGTTATATTTGTGAGACAGCAGTCCCCTAAGGTGCTTTTTTCACTAGAAGCTCGTTGCGATCAAAACTAGGAAACTAAACAACAACGTACCTATAGATCGTTTACAATGTACATGAACTTCTTGCTCAAGCCCTTGAGTCAATTGCTCTAAGTTTTCCATAACTTTGCGCTCATTTAATGTACGGCAATTGTTAATTTGCCTAAATAATCCACCAGTTAAAATTAGCAAAAAGTCTAATAATATGCTAGAGCAATTTTTTAACCAATAGGTTAAATTGTGACAAAAATAAGTACATTACAAGAAATAATGATGATTAAAATTTATAGATACTATCCGAAAATTAAAAAAGCTCACTATTGTGAGCTTTTTTAATTCAGATGTTTAGTTTTGAGCAATTACTGTAATATCAGTTGCTTGAGGTCCTTTTTTACCATCAGCAATAGTGAATGAGACACGTTGTCCTTCATGTAAAACCTTAAAACCGTTACTTTGGATTTCACTAAAATGAGCAAATACATCTTGCCCAGAATCCGCATGAATAAAGCCAAAACCTTTAGTTTCATTGAACCATTTAACTGTACCAGTCACAGTGTTAGACATATATTTAACCTATTAGAAATATTTGGAATGCTTAGCAGCAAGTAACTTGGAATCATAAACTCTGAGATTAAATCTGATAACACGAAAGGTTTATCTAAACTACGAGATGAAAGATTTTCTGAATCAACAGTGTTATTCTTCTAGTTATTATTTAATATACACCACTTTACTTTTTCGGCACAAACATTATCTAACTGTAGATGAAAAATTGGGGGCGAATAGTTGTATTACTAAAAAATCCTATTAAAAAACAATCGCTTTTAGCATTTCAAAAATTGTAAAATTTCATTTATCTCAATCAAATAATTATATTTAAAAATTATTTTGATGCTTTTCTCGCACATAAAAAACATCAAAAAAGCCCACATATGTGGGCTTTTTTTACTGGTCTAAAAATTAGATAACAGTGATGAGCGTTGCTTGTGGTCCTTTCTTACCTTGACCAAGTACGAAAGAAACGCGTTGGCCTTCTTGTAATACTTTAAAACCTTTGCTTTGGATTTCGCTGAAGTGAGCAAAAACATCTTGACCAGAATCAGCTTGAATGAAACCAAAACCTTTAGTTTCGTTAAACCACTTAACAGTACCAGTAACTGTATCAGACATACTTTTAAACCTTTTAAAATTTGTTCATTTATAAATTAAATCAAAATTTTCATTCTGATTTAACTTAATCTATCTTTATTTGAAAGATACTGCAAGCATAGCAAATTTTAAGTCATACGAGATAGTGCATCTATGAAAGTATTGAAAGTTTTATCTCTTGAATGAAAAAGGTTGAGCTTTAATAAACCAAATCATGTAAAAATAACATTCTTTGCTAAATCAAAAATTAGCTTTGATAGTGTAGTTACACAACTTATAAAACTTAAGATTTACTGAAAAGAGATCATAAAAAATATTTTATCTTTCCCATTTAAGATTTTCTTATATACAAATTTACTGATTGCTTTCTTATACAAAATTCGGCTTTTAGTCAGAAGATCAACCTCTATAAAGCTTAGAATCTCATGCAAAACACAACTAGAAATCAAAAGATAGTTTTTGGATATAACAAAAAGCCCACATAAAGTGAGCTTTTTTTTTCAAGCAATCTTATTAGATAACTTTAATTGTAGTTGCTTGTGGTCCTTTTTTACCTTGACCAAGTACAAACGAAACGCGTTGGCCTTCGTTTAATACTTTGAATCCATTGCTTTGGATTTCACTGAAGTGAGCAAAAACATCTTGACCAGAATCAGCTTGAATGAAACCAAAACCTTTAGTTTCGTTAAACCACTTAACAGTACCAGTAACTGTATCAGACATACTTTTAAACCTTTAAACTTTGTTCATTTATGAATTAAATCAAATTATGAATATTGATTTAACCCAATCTATCTTTAACCAATAGATACTTCAAGTGCTTAAATTATCTATATTAATCGATAAAGCTGATTAACATCGGTATAGAAGCTTTTCCCATCTAGATTAAAATCGACTTCTCGACCCGACTCTAGCTGGATTTTCTTTCCAACCTCTACCCATTTGAAACCATCCAACGTATTTTGTTGACGTTTCAGCGGGATAATTTGCACACAAATTTCATTGCCATTGCTGGCTTTGGCTACACGCCATTCATTAATAATTTTCAACACAAAATCACTCATTTCTGAGCTCAAGTGATCGATTTGGATTTACTATAACGCTAGATATATGGAGAGAGGTAAACTACAATTCTAGAATCTAATAATTTTTAGCTTTCTTTAGGGTTATTTCAGCTAACTTAATTGCCGTCTAATCTTTCAGATAACAACAATTCAATAATCACAGAGCTAATATTCAATTAACTTTAAAGTGGTAGCGGGAGCTGGATTTGAACCAACGACCTTCGGGTTATGAGCCCGACGAGCTACCAGACTGCTCCATCCCGCATCAACATCTTGATCAATATGTTTGATCAATGAGATGCTTTATACGCCCATCTCCCCCACAATGCAATTTTTTTTTAGAAAAATCACATAATTTACTGCCTAACGCTCAAATTAAATACAAATTGATTAAAAACAAATCAAAATAAGCCTTATTAGTTGATCTATTCAAAAGAGACCGAACTTTGGAATATGTACTTAATAAAACTAACTCTGTTTAATAAATCCACTATTTTCTTATAATTCAAAATCCTACAAAAATATTATGCAGCGAAAAGCCTGCTATGTAACAATATCAACAATCTTTCATTTTTATAGTTCGACATGTCATTAATTATTGGTATTGATCCTGGTTCACGCTTAACAGGTTATGGAATTATCGAAAAAGATGGCAATAAACTACGTTTTGTCGATGCAGGAACCATTCGTACTGAAACGCAAGCAATGCCTGAACGACTAAAACGTATTTTTGCAGGTGTTGAACGTATTGTTAAATTTCACGGGCCTACTGAGGCTGCCGTTGAACAAGTTTTCATGGCGCAGAACCCTGATTCTGCGTTAAAACTTGGACAAGCCCGTGGTGCGGCAATTGCGGCGTTAGTCAATTTAGACCTACAAGTCGCGGAATATACTGCTCGTCAAATCAAACAGTCAGTGGTGGGTTACGGCGCTGCTGAAAAAGAGCAAGTACAAATGATGGTAATGCGTTTATTGAACCTAAGCATTCAACCACAAGCTGATGCAGCCGATGCGTTAGCTGCTGCAATCTGTCATGCCCATGCTTCAGGCAGCATGAGCAAAATGGCGGTGTTAAATGCGCTCGGTGGTATGGCTCGGGGACGGAGTCGTTCAAGTAGTAGAAGGCGTTAGTTTTCTTGATTTACCAGTGTATAAATCATTTTCCCCATGTTATGCGCCTGTAAACCTCTCATGCCATTCTCAGCGAGTAAGTCTCCTGCCTGTGCATGTAGGCTCACAATTTCATGCAATGCAATCTGTTGATGAAACTGAGCCTTTAAACTGGCAATCATCCCTGCCAACACATCACCCATGCCCCCTGTTCCCATCCCTGCATTACCCTGTGTACAGATAAATAATTCATCTTCTAAAATCAGGCTGCCTGCACCTTTAAGCACCCATTGTCCTGTATATTTTTGTTGCAGTTGCTGAATTGCAACGATTCGATCTTGTTCAATATCAGCAGGCTTGCAACCTAACAAAGTCGCAGCTTCACCTGAATGCGGCGTTGCATAGAGATGAGGATTCAATTTTTTCGGATGCTTTGCTAAAAACCAAAGCCCATCTGCATCCAATACCACTTCTAAATGCGAATTTTGGTTGAGTAAATCGAACCATTGCTGATAAATCTGCTCTGCCCATTGATCTCTCCCTAAGCCCATCCCAAAACAGACAGCATCCACATGGTTTAATAAGGTTTGGGTTGCATCTTGATCCAACGAATTAATATCTCGCACCATAATGTTTGGTGAACGCGACAGAATGGCCTGATGGTGTTTGGCATGACAGACCACACTAACTTTCCCTGCTCCAGCATGAAACGCAGCTTCAGCAGACATAATCACCGCTCCGCCCATATCCACATGACCACCAACGACAAGCACATGCCCATAACTTCCTTTATGTCCAAAAGCTTGGCGTTTCGGTAATACAATTTTTTCAGGGGAAAGATAGGCGATTGGTTTTAATTCTGCATCAATTGGGATCAAGCTAACCAAATGCAGCTTTCCCACATATTCCTTGCCTTGCCCAGTAAACAGCCCTACTTTATAACCTAAAATTGTAAAGGTCTGATCGGCTTGTATTACACATGGCAAAGCTTGACCTGTATTGGCATGTAGTCCACTCGGAATATCGATAGCAATCTTTAAACCAATCTGTGAGTTAAATAACTGGATGATCGACTGCCATTTTTGATCTAGCATTCGATTGAGACCTATGCCAAACAGAGCATCAATATGGCAATCAAAAGTTGGAATTTCTTGGTGATTCGCATTTTCCGACAATAAATAATCGATACTTTGAATATCAACTCGATTTAACAGTGCATATTGTACAGCTTGTTTTAAATCTAAAGATTGACCGAGTTCAGCTGCATAAACCGTGATGTGAAATCCATGTTGCTTTAGAAAAGCAGCGATATAGTAACCGTCACCTGCGTTATTACCTTGTCCACACCAAATCGCGATCTTTTGAATTTTATTTTTATTAAATGGTTCAATTAACTGCTGTGAGATTATCCAAGCTGCTTGTTGCATCAGTCCTAAAGATGAATTTTGCTGCGCAAACCAACGCTGCTCCCATGCTTGAATGCTTTGGCTATGGTAAACTGAACGTTGCATGTTATCCCCTAATTATTGGTTTATGGCTTCAACCACATCCTCTGGAAAATCACTTGATAAAATTGAGCTTCAGCAGCTTGATCCTCAAGAACTTAAAACATGGATAAAAACTCAAGCTTTAGACTTGGGCTTTCCTGATTGTGTCATTGCCAAACCTGATGCTCAAGATCAAATGCCACGTTTTAAAGAATATTTAAAACGGGGTTACCATGCTGATATGCACTATTTAGAGGAAAACCTAGAAAAACGTGCTGATCCAACATTGCTTGTACCTGGAACTAAAAGCATTATTTGTGTGCGAATGAATTATCTTGTGGCATCACCTAAGCCCCGTTATGTACCATTTGAACCAAATTCAGCCATTATTGCACGCTACGCGCGTGGACGTGACTATCATAAAGTTATGCGTGGTCGACTTAAAACCTTAGCCAGTCGTATTAAAGAAAAAGTGGGCGATTTCGAATCACGCCCGTTTGCGGACTCAGCACCTATTTTTGAAAAATCACTTGCCGAAAGTGCGGGCATGGGATGGACAGGAAAACATACCTTACTCATTCATAAAAAATCAGGTTCTTTCTTCATTTTAGGTGAACTATTTACTTCTCTTGAATTACCCTTTGATCAACCCGCAACAGCCCATTGTGGCTCATGTACTGCTTGCATCGAGATTTGCCCAACCCAAGCGATTGTTGAACCTTATATGTTGGATGCAAGGAAATGTATTGCTTACTTAACTATTGAATATAAAGGAATCATTCCTGAAGAGTTACGTTCAGGTATAGGTAATCGTATTTTTGGTTGTGATGACTGTCAGCTAATTTGCCCGTGGAACAGCTTTGCTAAAACTGCATCAATTCCAGACTTTGACCCAAGACATAGTTTAGATGACATTAGCTTGTTAGAGATCTGGCAATGGGATGAAGTAACTTTTCTTGCAAAAACAGAAGGTAGTCCAATTCGCCGCACAGGCTATCAATCCTTTAAACGGAATATTGCAATCGGCTTGGGAAATGCTCCATACTCGGCTGAAATCGTGAGCCAATTGCAAGAAGCAAAAGCTCTACACGATGAGATTGTCAATGTACATATTGAGTGGGCAATTCAACAACAATTGCAGCAAATAAACATACCTGAATAGAAAAATGATGTTTTTTGCCCTTTGGCTTTGGCACGATTTCTGTATGATTAATCTCAATGTTTGTAATCAATCATCATGGATATAACAATGACTTTACGTAATGACTGGACTCGTGATGAAATCCAAGCTTTATATGATCAACCTTTTCTAGACTTAGTATTCAAAGCACAAAGTGTTCATCGTGAGCATTTTCAGCCAAATACCATTCAAGTCAGCACACTGCTTTCAATCAAAACAGGTAAATGCCCAGAAGATTGTAAGTATTGCTCGCAATCTGCACATTACGACTCAAAACTAGAAGCAGAAAAGCGTATTGCAGTAGATAAAATCATTCGTGAAGCTCAAACAGCAAAAGATTCTGGTTCTTCACGTTTCTGTATGGGCGCTGCTTGGCGCAATCCACACGAACGAGATATGCCCTATGTATTAGAAATGGTTCGTGAAGTAAAAGCACTCGGTTTAGAAACTTGTATGACTTTAGGTATGCTGAATCAGTCACAAGCTGAACGCTTAAAAGATGCAGGTTTAGATTATTACAACCATAACCTTGACACCTCTCGTGAATACTATTCACATATTATTAGTACGCGTACTTTTGATGATCGTTTAGATACATTAGATCATGTACGTCAAGCGGGTATGAAAGTATGTAGTGGTGGTATCGTTGGCTTAGGTGAAAGTCGTAATGACCGTATTGGTTTATTACAAGAACTTGCAACTATGCCTGTACATCCTGAATCAGTGCCAATCAATATGCTTGTACCGATCGAAGGTACACCGCTTGCTGAAGTTGAAAAGTTAGATGTGACCGAATGGATTCGTACTATTGCTGTTGCTCGCATTATTATGCCTCATAGTTATATTCGATTATCGGCAGGACGCGAATCACTCAGTGATTCAGATCAAGCGCTTGCATTCATGGCAGGTGCAAACTCGCTTTTCTCTGGTGATAAGTTATTGACTACGCCTAATGCTGGAGAAGGTAAAGATCAAATCCTATTTGCTAAATTAGGTTTAACAGCAGAAAAACCGAAACCAACTGTTGCTGAACTCTCCGTAGATGCTATGAGTGCATAAATAAAAAAAGCCTTGTTATTTGACAAGGCTTTTTTTCGATCATATTAAATTGATGTCACTAAAATGCCGTATTTGGCATTTAAAAACATTCCTACACGAATGATATCCACACCTGCTGCATGTGTGACTGACAACTCTTGAGTATGTACATCAAAATGGAAAGAATCAAAAATATCCTGATGCTGCATCAACCATAGAATGGTATCAGTCGTACTTTCATCTACCTTATAAGTTTCTGACTTAAAATCTTTATCCATACTATTCAAATATCTTTGCTTGATCTATTTATCATAAACAATCAATAGCTTTTATGCAGCTTGTAAAAAAAACACTTAGCCAAAGGAGATTAATAGCTAAGTGTATAAAAGAGGAAATGATAATAGATTAATTAAGCTGCCAAAGGACTCACAATAATTTGACCTGCCTTTAAGCTTCCAACCGCTTTAGGATTAAATTCGAGTGTTAATACATGATTATCCAAATGCAAATGATAGCTACGAATCAATGGCTGTGAACCTTCATCAGTTTCAAGTACATATTCATCAGCAATATTTAAAATACCTTCTAAATTCGTAGTGCTGGATGCACGATCATGACTAAACAAATCGCAAATTGTATGTAAGTTAAAACTTGTTTGCTGTTCAAAAGGATGCGCTTTTAGATAACTTTCCAAGAAGAGAACAAACTTATGAGCAAAGAAATAGTAGTTTGGTTTATGTGTATAAAGCATATTCATGAGTAGCTCCTTTCGATGTATTTTTCATCTAATCATGACTAAAAAACTAAGGATTCAACCTTAAAAAATTCTTAAAGAAAGTTTGGCGTTTTTGTTAAGAATGTAATTCTAGTGCTCATTTTTCATTCGTTATTTTGAAGCTGTAATAAAAAATTAATATAAAAAAATGGCTATTTTGAATAAAAAATAAACAAATAGTGCATTATTACTTACAAAATAAGACATTAAATTTCACGTAATTTATCTAAAATTCACAAAACAAAAATCGTTTTAAAAAAGAACTATAAAATAAACAATGAGTTATTTTTTCTAAATTTTTAGCATCAAGCAAAAACACAAAAATGTGACACAGTTTGCGCTTTTTAATTTAAATGATATATTCAATATGTTACTTATTCAGCGCAATAACTAACTGAAAAAGTAGGGTCTGTTGACACTTACTGTTCATAATTAACCCTATAAAGGTAGCCATAAAAATATACAGTCTAAAGCAACAGAACTTTGATAATTTCTTTTGAGCTTGTCATATCGAGTAGCTATTCCTCTGAATTGCTTTAATCTACAAAACATATTTTCAACTAAGTGGTTCTGAATCATAGCCTTTATCTGCGCATACCACTTTTGTCTCTTTTAAATCTAATGTTGATATTAAATCAGGTGCAACTTTAACATCATGTGTGGTTCCATCGCTAATCATGAAATCAATAGGATTGCCATGGGCATCAACAATCAAATGTATTTTTGAGGAGTTACCTCCTACACTTTTAGAAATAGATTGATTCGCTATGCCGGCAGAATGTTGATGAGCACGTACATGAGAGCCATCAATAAAAATCCACTCCATATCGAGGTATGAGGCTAGTAATTTGAATAATCTAAGTAACTTACAGCTGCTTGAGCAACGATTAAAACGTTTGAAAATAGAGTTTGAATGACCAAAACAAGAAGGAATATCTCGCCACGGACAGCCTGTTCTAATTCTATAGAGAATAGCTTCAATAAAATTGCGTAAATTTGAGTTGTGGTGAATGGATAAATTACGCAGAATAACTTTCAACTTTTGCCAATGTTGATCTGTCAACATGGTACGAGGCATAGCGAATAGTAAAATTGGGTTTGGAGATTTGATTTTATTACTTCGCTATTTTTTAAGCTAAAAGTGTCAATACACCCTAATAAAATTATCAATACTTATGAAAATCGTCGTTACCTCCTATACAAGCAAGAACAAAGGTGGACCGACAACCCTTTTTGGCAAGCACATCAAACCGTAGCAAAACAACTTGATTATGCAGTTATGAACGAAGATTTTATGCGCATATTCTTTGTACACGACAAAAAAAGACAACTCATTGAAATAATGGCATAATACTTGTTTTCTGACGACGAATATGATGACACATTTCAATGAGTTACATCTCATCTTAAACAAATATCTAAAGTGGAA
>NZ_JACAXC010000008.1:0-90549 GCF_013391535.1 Acinetobacter sp. SwsAc4 | reverse complement strand
GACAATAGCAAGAGTGAACCACCTGATCCCTTCCCGAACTCAGAAGTGAAACCTCTTAGCGCTGATGGTAGTGTGGCCTTTGCCATGTGAGAGTAAGTCATCGCCAGCTTTTAAATCTAAACACCCCCATTCGAAAGAGCGGGGGTGTTTTTATTGCTGGGGCAAAGAAATTGGGAGTTGATTTAAGAATAAATTTTAGTCTGATGAAAATTGTGTAATATGTAGAAATCAAAGATCTATTAGACTGAGAATGCTCAATATTTCATTTGTGAAAAGAATTGGAAAGATCCAATAAAATTTTTAATTTACTTTTTTGCCAATTAGTTCTCTATATATATGGATAAAGAGACAGTTGCTGATTGATAAAAAATGTTATTTCTAGTAAATTTTTGTCCTAAAGCCATAATAGTAATTTAGGGCTAAATTATTACATAAGATGGACACTGCCATGACGTATTTAATTAATTTAAAAAAATTAGGGGTTAACTCTACACTCTTAGCTACTTCAGTTGCATTAGTTGCTTGTGGGGGTGGGGGTGGAGGGTATTATGGAAATAATAGTTCTAATAATACCAGTGGCAGTGGTTCTGATTCAGGAAATAATTCTTCTACTGATAGCTCAAAAGTTGCTGAAAGTATTAAAGTATTAGACTTAAAAGATACTTCAAATAATGTAATAGTTAATGCTAATGATAATTCTACTGTTAAATTCTCAATACAAGTACTAAATAAAGATAGTGGTGGAATTGCTGATAAAGATGTGACTTTATCTATCACTGATAGTGAAAAATTAGGTGTAACCAGTAAAGTTTCATTAGTGAAAACAGTTGATGGCGGTATTGCCGAGTTTGAACTAAATGTACCATCTATATCTGCAGGAACGGGTAAAGTATTATTAACAGCAACTGTGAATGGCACATCAATTAAGCAGGTTTATACTCTAAACATTGCTAAAACTAGTACTGTTCAAAGTAACTTTAACTTAAACATTCAGCAAGGAGTTGTTCTTAATTTACCTAAAGGTTCTGCAACGATTAATGCCCAAGTGACAGATCAAAATGGTGGCGTTAAAGCTGGCCAAAATGTTAGTTTAGCTCTACCTGTTGAGATGCAAGGTAAGTTTTCTATTTCTTCTGGATCTTCTCTTACTACCAACAGCGATGGTATTGCTACATTTACAATTGTCGCAAATGCTGATTTAACGACCGAAGATGTTCAGAAGTTTGTTGCGACTTCTCAAAGCTTAGATTTTAAATTGATAGATGAACATAAAGCTCAAAAAACGGTAAAAGCTGCGATTACTTTTAAAGATATTTCACAAATTGTGCAAAAGCTTGAAATTATTAAAGCTGATGCACCAATTACTGCACAAAACGGTATGACAATCGTTAAAGTGCGTGCAAAAAATAGTAGTGATATTGCTCTAGCTAATAAAAAAGTGAAGTTAATTTTCACAGATAAAAGTGATGCTTACGGTGTTAGTATTGATCAAACTGAAGTAATAACTGACTCTAATGGTTATGCAACCTTTACGTTAAAAGCTAACTCTAACTATCCGATCGCTTTGTCACAACAGGGTATTAACTTAAAAGCGGTATATTCTGATAATACAGAAGTTTTTGCTCAAGATACGATTAGTGTTATTACGGTTGATAGTAATGCAGCAGACCAGTTAGCGTTACAACGTTTAGAAGTTGCGTCTTCTTATAAAATCAATGCAAAAAATGATCAGATAACGATTACCGTTAAAGGCATTAATAATAAAGGTGAGGCTGCTACAAAAGGAAAAGTTACATTAGCACTAAATAATATCGCTACTTCTAATGGTGTAACTTTTGATGGGAGTGCTGAGCGAGATTTTAGTACAGCTGCAGGTGGTTATATTACATATACTTTACATACTAATGCGAATACTGCAGATGCAGTTGCTGCTTTAGTACAGGCGGGTATCACTGCTACATTTAAGACTGATAATAGCTTAACAAATGAAATAAAAATTGCTGTGACGGATGAAGCTAAATCTGAAGAGGCAGTAAGTTATTTATTAATTGATCCGATTAACACTGCTTTTGATTATACAAAAGACCAGACTATTACTGTAAAAGTTAAAGCAATTGGTGTTAAAGGAAGTGCTCTAAAAGGTGAAACAGTTTCTGTTTCATTGCCAACATTATCTACAACAGATTTACAAAATTTAGGCTTAAGCCTAACAGGTCCATCTTCTAAAAATACAGATGAAACTGGATACGCAACTTTTGTTTATGATTATAAGGCAAGTGGTTTAAGTGAACAAAAGCAACTAGTTTCAAACGGTATTCGTATTACGGCACAGGCTAGTTCGAATAGTGCACAACAAACAACAACAATTAATTTTAAAGCTCCTACAGATCAAACTGATTTAGATCTAGACTATTTAACTGTAGACATGCCTGGCAATTTAGTAATAACTCAAGGTGTTGAGCAAACAATACAAGTAGCAGTGAATGCAACGGGTACTGATGGTAAATTTTTAGTGGGTCAAAAAGTTGGTATTGGTTTAAATGAAGCTGCAATAACTAATGGAGTAAGTCTTGCTACTGCATCAGCAATTTCAACTGACGCTAACGGTAAAGCTATTTTTAGTCTTAAAATTAAGGCGAATAGTCCAACAGAACTTGCAAATTTAATTGCGAATGGAATAACAGTTGCTGTCAATAGTAAGCGTAAAGATGGTTCAGCTTATACGATAGCACGTAAAATTGATATTAGTCAGCCACCAGTAATTTTGCCAAATCTTGCAGGATTAGATTTAACTTATGATGTGCAAACAGTATCTGTTTTGGGCGGAGAAGTACGAGTAAAAGTTACGGCTAAAGATAATGCAGGCAATCTGATTGCGAATACTCCATTGACTATTGCTTTATCTAACTTGGTAAGTTCTAGAGTTTCTTTATCCAATGTTTCGCTGACTACAAATAGTAAAGGTGAGGCTGAGTTTACGGTTAAGGTATCTGAGGGTGTTTATGATGCTAGTCTAATCAAAAATGGAATTACATTCGCTGTTGTTGGAACGAATCTTAACAATGGTGATCGTATCCAGCAAACAGGTACTATCCAAGTTGCTATTCCTAAAGATTCAGTTAATTTACGTTTAACTTCTGATAAGAATGACGTGGAAATAGGTCAAACATATCAAGTTCAAGTTGCTGTAAAAGATGAGCTTGGCGCAAATACTGCTTATCCTGTTAATTTATCTTTAAATCAAGAAGCAATAAATGCAGGAATAAAGTTGAGCGCTGATTCCGTAATGACAACTGCAAATGGCTCAGTCCCAATTTCAATGACTATTCCAAAAGATATGTCAGATTCCGTTAAGTCTGCTTTATTAACTTCTGGTATAAAAGTCTTTGGTACAATTAAAAATCCAAAAGGTGAAGAATTAAAAACAACCTTAAACTTCACTGTAGTTGCGCCTATCAATGTAAATCATTTAACAATTGATAGTAATAAAGTCTCATTAAGTACGGCAGGTGATACAGCATTAACTACCGTTAAGCTATTAGATGTTAATCAAGGCGGAGTGGCAAATCAGCCAGTAACTTTAGCGATTGTTGATCCTCGAAATGTTACCTCAATCAAAGGTGCTTCACAAGTTGTTACTAATCAATATGGTGAGGCTGTCTTTACCCTAGATATGAAGGCTACTGTCGATACCAATACAGCACCTATTTTACTCATAGCATCGCACGTTAATGAACAAGGTGCTGTAGTACAACAAGTATCACAAATAGCAGTAAATTCACCAACTGCATTAGCGCCTCAGTTAGATTTGAAATTGAAAGCATCTAAAGATAAGTTGCATGTTCGTGGTGATGCTGTAGATATTTCTGTACTTGTTACTGATATTAATGGTTCGAGTCAATCTGGTAAGGCAGTAACTTTAACTATTCCAGAATACCAAAAAAATGGGGCATACATTCGTGGGGCATCAACAGTTGATAGTGATGCAAATGGTTGGGCTACATTCACAGTTGTTGTTGATGAAAACCTTCGTGGACAAGGTTATAGCGCAGCTCAGTTTGTGATAGATGACCTTCGTGTAGAAGCACTAGTTAAAGATAATAATGGAACTGAACGACGTCAAAGCTATTTGGCGGATATAATTGCTGCTGATGTTCCTGTTACTCAGGGATCAATTACAGTGACTATGAATCCAACCAAAGTAGGTGTTGATGATCCGAATGGTATTTATTACAACTGGAGTGCTTCTGCACAAGTTGTAGATTTAGATGGTCGTCCTGTTGCAAATCAAAATGTTACAATGGACGTACGAGCAGTCGAATTTAAACGAGGAGAGTGGATTGTTGTACAAGATTCTGTGACAAAAGAAAGATCTTGGGTCCAACATCTGCCACCAGCATCAGCATCTTTAGTTCCGCCATTGGCTTGTGCTGTATCAGCGATAGATGATCCTTCAACGTCATACGATGATCGTAATGTTACTATTCATGGCTTTAATAAATTTGATCAGGCATTGAATACTTATCGAGATATTTTGACTCTGGATCGCAATGGTAATCAAGTATTAGAAACACTCAATGCTGTGCGTTTTATTGGTGCAAGTGAAGCAAATCCTTATACAGCAACTTATACGACGGATAAAGAGGGTAAATTTGATTTCCAACTCCGTTATCCAAAAGCATATGCATCATGGTTATCTGTTCAGGTTGGAGCAACAACAACGTTATCTACGTTCCCTATTCATGGTTATCGTACTGTTTCATTGGCACCAGTTGCTGCTGATTTTGATAAAGTGAATTGGGCATATACACCATCATTAGATAATACTAGCCCGTATGGAACTTTACATACCTGTAAATAATTACTGATGCTCATAAAACTGGAAGCTCAAGGGCTTCCAGTTTTATTTTGATGAATTGAATTAATCATCCAATAAATCCATTTGTTTTGCGAGTTGGTATAAATTATTTGAGCGATTACCTGTGCGACAGAACATCAAGATCGGTTTTGGTAGCTCATTATAATGGTTTGCAAATGTGCGAACATCTAACTCTGTAATTTGACCTGCAACAACTGGTTGGTAGACATAATCTAAGCCCGCATTACGTGCGGATTCTTCAATCTGTGAGCTTGTAGGTTGTTCAGAACCACCTTCCATGTCTGGACGATTATTAATAATAGATTTGAAGCCTTTTTCGACAACTTGATCTACATGCTCAGGGCCGATTTGACCTGCAAAACCAACATTTTCTGACATCTTGTCACTCCAAAAATAAACAAAACATTTTATGCTCTATCATAGCATTAAGCTTGATCTTGAGTTTAAATGTCTGTAGCAAATAAATGATGATAAGTAATAAGATAAAGCATTGGAGCGCGCATGCACACCTATACAGTTGAGCCGTTGTATGTTCCTAGTGGCGAAGAAACCATAGCAGCAGATTTCTACCTCCCAAAGACCAATATTAAACCTGCTGTAATTCTTATGGCACATGGATTTGCTGGATTACGCCAATTTAAATTAGTTCAGTATGCACAACGTTTCTCTAAAGCTGGCTATGCTGTCATTTTATTTGACTATCGCTATTGGGGGGGCAGCACAGGAAAACCGCGTGAATTGGTTTCACTTGGTGCTCAACTAGATGATTGGAAAACCATTGTTCAATATGCTTCGAATTGTAAATTAATTGATAGTCGACGTATTATTTTATGGGGAACCTCACTAAGTGGTGGATATGCGCTTAGTTTAGCTACTGACCTTAAAAATATTCAGGCCGTGATGGTACAAGTGCCTTATGTAGATGGGGCTGAAACAGCAAAATTATACCCATTACAACGTTATCCAGAGGCTTTAAAGCGTTCTAGCCAAGATTACATGGGGTCTAAGATGGGCTTAGTGCCAAAAACTCTGCCGGTTGTAGATCAGCATAAACTATGCTTTTTACCGACCTCTGATAGTTATTATGGTTATCATTCGATTGTAAATCCTGACTATTATTGGAGTGGTGAAGTTCCTGCACGTGTATTTTTTAATTTAATGCGCTATCGTCCAATTCAATTTGTACGCAAAATTAATATCCCTGTTTTGTTTATTGCTGCGAAACATGATTCTTTGATTCCAATTGAATCTAGTCGTGAAGCTGCTACAAATATTGCACCATTTGTAAGCTATCATGAGTGGGAAATGAAACATTTCGATATTTATCACGGTTCTTGGTTTGAAAAAGCAGTCACAACCCAATTAGAATTTTTACATCAACATATCGGAGTGATGTAAATGATCATTGTCTGTGCATCCTGTGGTGCAAAAAATCGTGTACCTGAAGAAAAATTAGCAGTTCATCCAAACTGTGGGCAATGCCATCAACCATTATTAACGTTAGCGCCAATTGAATTAAATGAGCAAAATTTTAGCCATTTCATTAGTCATTCAGATTTACCTGTACTCATCGATCTTTGGGCAGAATGGTGTAATCCTTGTAAAATGATGGCACCTCATTTTGCTGAGGTTGCCAAACATAATCCTCACGTCGTGTTTGCTAAAATTGATACTGAAGCAAACCCGCGTTTAAGTGCTGCATTTAATGTCCGCAGTATTCCGACTTTGGTCTTAATGAATAAGACGACTGAATTGGCCAGAATAAGTGGTGCATTACGTACACCAGAGCTACAGCAATGGTTAAATCAGCAATTACAGCAACATCAAGGACATTAACATGACTGAACGTTCAAATCATCCAGAAGGGGTTTTATCCTTACAGAATATTGCTATGCCAGCAGATACAAACTGGAGTGGTGATGTATTTGGAGGATGGATTGTATCTCAGATGGATCTCGCAGGAGCGATTCATGTTGAGCGTTTGAGCAAGGGACGATGTGCAACAATTGCAATTAATGAAATGACCTTCCTTGTGCCTGTTAAGGTTGGAAATGTGATTAGTTGCTATACTAAAATTTTGAAAGTCGGAAATACTTCCGTACAGGTGCAAATCGAGGTATGGAATAGTCACGACAATTCGCGTGATCCGATTCGAGTTACTCAAGGTGTTTTTACATTTGTTGCTGTTGACGTGAATGGTAATAAACGACAAATCTCAGAACAAATTAAGCAAGATTTTTTAGCAAGCTGATAAAACAATAAAGCCCAAATTTAATTGGGCTTTATTTTAAATCTAAGACTATTTTTTACGTTTTGGTAGCCAAGCCCAAAGCATCTGACATTGAATTGGTTCGTTACCAGAATCGTCAATGACGGTCACAGGAATTAATAACTCGCCTTTATCATTATCCGCAATAAACTTTTGTTGATCTGCTGATAATGTCGCAGTTGCTGTTAAACCGCCTTGAGCAACTTTTAAATAGTCAACATGCAATGATTTAATTAACAAGATACGATCATCTGGGATATGTAAGCCCGTTAAAAAGCCCGTTGCAGTTTCTGCTAATAACGCCATTGCTGCTGCGTGAACCCCTTTAATATGATTTTGCATATTACGTTGGTTTTCAATACGCACAGTGACATGGTCTTTATCAACTTCTAAATAACGAATATTTGCTGTTCCAACCATAGGAACAACACGACCAAAAGCTTTACTCCATAGCGTACTACGGATACTTTTTGGAAATTTAGAAGTGGTTTTAACCAGCGTATAAAGACGGTTATCTTTTGCCATAATGAACCTAATGCTTAGTCTTTGAAATTATTAAATTGAAGTGGTAGACCAAATTGTTGTTCACGTAAAAAGTTCATGACCTGTTGCAAGGTATCGCGCTTTTTATCTGTGACACGGATTTTGTCTCCTTGGATAGAAGATTGCGCTTTGATACCACTTTCTTTAATGGCTTTATTAATTTTTTTTGCGGTATCTGAGTCAAGTCCATCTTTCAGCTTGATCACTTGGACTACATTTTTACCAGAAGCAGTGGCTTTTTGTGGATCTAAAGCTTGTACATCAATCTTACGTTTATAGAAGTGATTTTCAAGCATGGTATAGACTTGTTCACATTGGAAGTCACTTTCAGTTGAGATTTTGATTTCTTTATTTTTTTCATTTAACTCAATTGAAACGTCTTGTCCACGGAAGTCAAAACGTGTTGCAATCTCTTTTTCTGTATTTTGTACAGCATGATTGACTTCAAATAACTCTAATTCAGAAACAATATCAAAAGAAGGCATGGTTAGACCTTTACAAAGGGAAAGAATATTTGAGATGCTAAGGGTGTTTTCTTCATTTGCCAAGTGTTGTTTACATCAAAGGAGTGCACAATGATCCGTAAACAAGAAATTACAACATTTGAGTTCCCAGAAGGCGCAGTCATTTGGGATGTCCGAGATGCTAAAGCCTATGCAGAGGCACACGTCAAAGGGGCGTTGAATCTTCCAATTGCTGAAATTAATGCGGATAGTTTGACTCAGGTTGCAGCGGATCAGCCGATTTATATTTTATGTGGTGGTGGTAGTAAAGCACCACGCGCAGCAGAGCTTTTAGAAGGTTTAGATGATTCTCGTGAATATGTTGTATTGATGGGCGGTACACGTGCAGCACGTGATGCTGGCTTAGCTTTAGAACAAGGCGCATAGATCAGTTAAATTTGCCAAAATACTTAGGTATTTTGGCAAATTTAAAGAATGAACAACTAAAATAATAATTTACCCAGAATAATAAGGTTTTTTAGCTTTTAATTTCTTTTGAAATCTTTGAGGGTTTAATTTATCCAATAAACTTTGAGGAACTGGGCAAAGTTCACCTAAAATTAATGCTGCTAAGATTTCACTACATAATGGCGCAAATAAGAAACCTTTCGATCCTAAACCAGCAAAAGTATAGATTTGATCAAGATTTTGTATTTTCCCAACTAAGGGGAAATAATCTAAACTTTGTGCGCGAACGGATGCTCTTCCTTGCCAAGTCTCCAGTTTTGGAAGTTGTTCTGCATATTGAGGGAAGACACTGTGGATAAGTTCGTAGTTATGCACATGATCTTCAGTTAGCACTTCTGCATCATCCCGATTGGGATAAAAAGATGCCCCCAGAATTAACTGTGAAGCATCCAGTTGCATGCAATAGCCACCATAACTATAAGCTTGATCCAGTGCTAAAGGCCGCTGGCTATTCTCAACCCAGCTGACTTGTCCTCGAATTGGCTTTAAGACTGGATAGTTTTCGATGAGTTCAGCACTTTGTTTAGCACAACAGACAATCGCATGATCCGTTATGGCAATTTTTTGTTGGTCTTGCCAGAGTGTAACTTGGCTATCAGTCGACTCTAATCGAGAAATTTTTGCTTTTTCTATTCGAATATTAGCATGTTGTAAAATCTCATCACGTAATTGATGTGGTGAAACTGCACCTGCTTCATGTAAGGTCAGACTTGGAAGCTCGGTTTCTGGAAGACATTCAAGCGTTGTATTTGCAGTTAAAACGTTTTCAGGATATTGCTCAACCAGTCCTAGCAGTTCATCTGCATTTTTTAATGCAATTTGCTCGACTTGAATCGGTCTAAATGCCTTAAAACGAGGATAAAAATTCAACGCATGTTGCCAACTCAAGGTCATTAAGTGTTCATGCGCCTGTTCAATTGGGCATAGTTTTGGATTGAGCAATGCCAAGGGATTGCCAGATGCTCCTGAAAGCGGCTCATTTTGCTCGTAGATCGTAACTTGATGTCCTCGTTGAGCAAATGCCCATGCTGAGCTTAAACCTGCGATTCCTGCGCCAATAATCGCAATATGTCGCTGTACAGATGCTGAGCTTGTTATTTCAGATTCATTTTGAATCGTTATGTCTTGCTTCGAATCGGCGGTGTCTGTTTCTTCTTGTGAAGCATTTAGCCAAATAGCTTTGAGCATTTCTCGTTTATGGCCAAAACCTCGTGGACGGCTGATTTGGATACCGTGTTGTTTAAGCCCACGTTTTAATATGCCTGCGACACTAAAGGATGCGAAAGTTGTTCCAAAATCAGATAAACGCACCATATGATCTAAGACATTTGCCTGCCACATATCTGGGTTACAAGAGGGAGAAAAACCGTCCAAAAACCATGCATTCACTGCTTGGGTTTTAGGGATCGTTGGAAAAATATCCTGAGCATCCCCTAGCCATAAATCAATACTAAAACGTTCTTCAGGAAAACTTAAGCGATGACAACCTGCGATTGGCAAGGGATATTGCTGAATCAATTTTTCTGCTAAAGGTTTGAGCTCTGTCCAAACATTGAGTGCGCGGATCAAATCTGCTTTATTTAATGGAAATTTTTCAACGCTGACAACATGTAAATGGCTGTGATTATCTAAGCGAACTTGTTGCCAGAGTTGCCACAGGGTCAAAATATTGAGTCCTGTACCAAAACCAGTTTCACCTACACAGAAATATTGATAATCGTGTAGTTGAGAGAGGCGTTCGGTTAAATCATTGCCATTTAAAAATACATGTCGGGTTTCAAGCAAACCATTGTCTTTAGAAAAGTAGACATCACCGAATTGTTTAGAAATAGGAATTTCGATGCCATCGACTATTTCCCAATCTAATTCAGCAGTTTGTAATTTTGATGAATGAGACATAAATAAAAATTATATTGTTACCACTGGCGACGACGTTTGGTGTAGACATAGCTCGCAATAAAGAAACCTAGAATGACACCAACAGCAATGGTCATAGCACCATACAAGAACATTTGAGCACTGCGCTCACTTTGTAAAACTTGAATCTGAACAGTAAGATTGTCATTTTTGAGTTGTAATTCTTGATTTTGCGAGAGCGCTTCAAGATTGGCATTTTCAAGTTGTTTTAAGCGATTGGCTTGATCTTGAACCAATGCTTTGACTTTTGCTTCTTGTTGCTGTTTAGCCTTTGCAATTTGTTCAGCAGTTAAGGGCTTAGCAGTTGCCGTAGTAACAGGGGTGGAAGTTGTTGTTGAGTTTGGTTTAGCTTGAACAGTTGTTGTCGGTGCAATAGCTGGTGTTGGTTCAACAGCCCAGACTGATGAACTCATTAAGCATAAGGCGAAAAAGCTTTTGGCTGCAAAGTGCATGATTTACCCTTTTGGAAAAGCTTTGTTGAAAGGCTTTACCTCAATATTTGAGTAAATTCCTTCTTTTAAAAAAGGCTCTTCCTGAATCCAGCTATCTAGTGCTTCACGCGTGTCAAATTCAACAATAATCGTACTGCCTAAAAAACCTGCTTGTGGATTATTTGGATCTTTAGGATGAGCGCCAGCAGCAATTAAACGTCCTTCATCATCTAGCTTTTGCAATCGTTCAATATGTTGTGGACGAGTTGCTAAACGTTTTTCTAAGGTACCTTCATGATCAGTGCAGGTTAGGACAAAATAAGGCATGGCAGTCGCTCAATGATTCAAAATTCAGTCGGTGGTTTTAAAATGCTTTCTTAAGAAAAATAGTATAGCAGCAAGGTAACTGATAGAAACGATAATATCGCCGAAAGCCGTGAATTCGCCCCAATATTTGCCTTGCATATAGACGAATCCAAAGAAAAAATGTAAAGCGGCAAGCAAAAAGAATTGTCCACACCACGCTAAGTTCAATCTCATCCAGCCTTGATGACTTAATTCGAGTAACGAACCAAGAAGCTTTTTAATAATCGGGGTACGTTCTTTATTGAATAATGGGGTAACTAAAAAACCTATTCCAATACCGATATTGATGATGATTGCTTTCATTTTAATGTAGGTCACATCACTGAATACGAGTGTGATTCCACCAAAAATCACCGACATGACAACAATAAACCATTGCATTTTTTCCAGTTTAAATTTCTGGAAAAAGAACAAACAACCGTAAACAACAAGCGTTGAAATTAAAAGTGCACAGGTTGCCACAAGAATATGATTTTGATCGGTATTTCCTGTGCTACCAACCAACTGTAATAAAGGGTGATGACTATCTTTGGGATCAGTGGTTTTATAAAAATAAAAGAAGATAATAATCGGCAGATAGTCGAGCAACGCTTTCATGTTACAGTACGATGATGAAATAGGTCAGATAGCATAATACAAACCATGTTCGGTGTCGATTTACATACACATACCCACATTTCAGATGGTACGTACTCTCCAGAACAACTGGTAGAGGCGGCTGTTGACTTAAAAATAAAGATGCTTGCCGTGACAGATCATGACACGATGGATGCTTTAAACCGTGTCCAAAAACATGCTCAAGACTATGATATTAAAATCATTTCTGGTGTGGAGATATCCAGCCAATGGTCAAGGCCAAATATTAAAAAGAGTTATGGTGTTCATATTGTTGCTTTGAATATGCAAGATGAGACGCCTATAAAAGCAATGCTTGAAAATCAGAAAAAAGTCCGTGCTGAACGTGCGAAAGTAATTTGTAGCTTATTAGAGAAATGTATTGATTTTGATATTTACCCAGATGTGATTGCCAAAGTTGATGGACATCCAGATCGAGTGACCCGTACTCATATTGCCAAAACATTGGTAGAGAAAAATATTGTCAGTCGCCCACAACAAGCATTTGATCGTTTTCTTAAAGAAGGAAAAAAGGCATTTGTGAAATTTGAAGGTTTAGGGCTTAAAGAAACGATTGACGTGATCCATGCCAGCCAAGGCTTCGCAGTTTTAGCGCATCCAACCCGATATGATTTATCAGCGACCAATATTCGTTATTTAATTGAATTATTTGCTGAATCGGGTGGAGATGCTGTTGAACTTCCTCCGAGTGTAGAACCGGCATCAACACGTCAAATGGTGGATCGAATGATTCAGCAGTTTGATTTGGCTGTTTCGATCGGCAGTGATTTTCATGGCGACAATATGCCGTGGGTTAAACTGGGGAATACACCTAGAGTTAAAGAAGGACAAAAAGGTGTTTGGGAAAACTTTAGGTAAAATTTCAAAAATATTTGAAGTTATTTCAAGATAGAGGTTGGTATGGCATGTATTTGGCCGAGTGGAGATGACAAAGTCATCTTAAGTGTAGACTTTAATTTGATTGATTTTGCTGAGGTAAATAAGCTGTCATTGCATGAGTTTGATGATGATGGCTTAGGGAGAACAATAGCAACTCATATATATGAAAAAGAAAACTTTCCTGTAGTTTTTATGAAGCATCTTCAAGCTCAAAAAGCGTATGTCGATATTCATATTGATAGTTCATGTATAGATATTAAAGAATGGGAAAACATTTTAATCGAGAAATATTTTAAGAATGACTTTATCTATTTTAGATGGTCTGATTATAACACTTAAGAAATAATCTTTTACTCGATAAATGTTTCCTCTTTATAATTTACAATAAATTATGATCATGCGCTTGAATCGGTGGAGGGGTTGGGCGACCTAATGTTCCCAGTAACTCAATTTCAATTGAACGTACCATCGCATCTAAAGGCAAGTCATTGCTTTGTGTTCCAAATGGCTCTTCAATTTCTGTACTTAAAGCATCTAACCCCAAAAATGTATAAGCCAAAATTCCGACTAAAAGTGGGGTCACTAGACCTAATAAAGATCCCAAACTAAACGGCAGCATAAAGCAGAAAAAATATACAGTACGATTCAGTAAAACAGAGTAGGCAAATGGAATTGGGGTATTCGCAATACGATCACAACCCGTTTGCATTTCACTTAAAGCCGCGACATGGCTGTTCATTTGAGTATAAATAATATCTGATATTTCACCTTCTTTCATGGCTTGTAATAGTTCCCATTGAATCAGGCTAAGTGTGTATTGCGGTGCATTATGTTGTTGATAGAGTTGAGTTAGTGCTTGCTGGCTTAGACCACTGGTTTCTATAAGTTCAGTGGGATTTGCTGTTTGGTGACGTAAGCGGTCGCGTAACACATTCGCAAATACAATTACATTTTGAATAATACGTTCGCGGCGAGCCTGAGTTAATACACGACAGTCACGGTCAAAATGACGAGAAGTTGCAATTAAAACACCCCAAAGCTTACGTGCTTCCCACCAACGATCATAACAAGCTGTATTCTTAAAACCTAAAAAAATCGAAAGGACAACCCCAATCAGTGTAAAACCTACCAAAGGAATTTCTGGAAATCGATACAGATCTACATACTCAACACCACCAATAATGGCAGAGATAAGCATGACAAATCCTAGCGAGGGTAAAATTTTAGGCAAAATCGTCCCGCGCCATGAGAATAAAACTTTAAAAATACTCGGTTGATCACGGACAATCATGTTATTTGAATCATTAATTTTATGTGTTGATGTTCGGGTTAGATTTGGGCTTTGTCAAGATGAGATTACTTGATTTTAGTGGGGTTGAGGAGTTGTTGTTCAGAAAATGAAAAATGATCTTCTGCTGAAATAATAAAATGATCAATCAGATTAATTTCCAATAGTTTACAAGCTTGTTTGAGTTGCTGAGTCAGATAAATATCTTCTAGTGAAGGTTGAGCAATACCATAAGGATGATTATGTGCAACCACGATTTGGCAAGCCTGTTGTTGTAAGGCATAACGTAAGGTTTGATTCAGCGAAACGCTACATGAATGATGTGAACCATAGAATAGTTTTTTGAAATGGAGCTTTCTGAGTTCAGCATCTAAACAAAGTACAGCAAAAACTTCCTGCTTTTCACCTTGCAGTTCGTAGCGCAAATAATCCAATACCAGTGTTGATGTATCTAGACATAAACGTTGTTGATGAAAATAGTTGTGTAGATAACGCCGTCCAAGTTCTTTAACTGCCATGAGTTGGGCATATTTGGTAGAAGCAATTCCATTAAATTGGGATAAGTCTTCAAGTGATGCATCAAAAATCGGATTCAAGCCACCAAAATGTTGAATCAGAATTCGAGAAAGTTCCACCGCCGAATGTTGTTTTGAGCCTGAGCGTAGAAAAATAGCCAATAGTTCTGCATCAGATAGGCTTTGTGCACCTTGTAGTAATAAGCGTTCACGTGGGCGTTCTTGTTCAGGCCATGTTTTGATAGATTGTCTTATTGATTGATTCATTTTTATTCACACAATTTTTTTATGATGATGATTTTTCCAAGTACATCACTTGGGTATGACCGTATTTAATGCTATTGTGAGCGCCACTGCAACAGTAAGGTATCCTGTTTGTGAGCTTTGATCTCAGTGTTATTCCACATAAAAACATTATATTAGCGGTTACTGGCGGCATTGCTGCCTATAAAAGTGCGATTTTAGTCCGCCGTTTAAAAGATTTTGGTTTCGATGTTCGTGTCGTAATGACGCAAGGCGCACAAGCATTTATTACACCGCTCACTTTCCAAGCACTTTCAGGAAACCCTGTACATACCGAATTGCTTAATCCTGAAGCAGAAGCAGGCATGGGACATATCGAATTGGCACGTTGGGCTGATCTGATTCTCGTTGCACCTGCAAGTTGTAACAGCATTGCAAAATTTGCCAATGGTTTGGCAGATGATCTATTAAGTACCCTATATTTAGCAACCAAAGCCCCTGTGTGGATTGCACCTGCTATGAATCAACAAATGTGGGCAGCGAAAGCGACTCAGCGTAATTTGCAAACTTTAGTTGAAGATGGCGTGCATGTGATTATGCCTGATGCGGGTGAGCAAGCATGTGGTGATGTTGGCTTAGGGCGTATGCCTGAGCCTGAAGATTTAGCACGTCAAGTTGCCGCTTATTTTCATAAAGCACAACGTGCGATTGCTGAAAAATTTGGTTTATTGGCTGGCAAACGTGTCACTATTACAGCTGGTCCGACACGAGAAGCAATTGATCCTGTTCGTTATATTTCCAATCACAGTACGGGTAAAATGGGTTTTTCACTAGCGGCCGCTTGTTACGCAGCTGGTGCAAAAGTCACTTTAGTTGCAGGTCCAGTGAGTTTAGATACACCAAATGGTGTACAACGGATTAATGTCAGTTCAGCTATGCAAATGCTTGATGTCAGTATGAATCAGCTTAAAGAAGGTTGTGATATTTTTATTGCGACGGCGGCAGTTGCTGATTATCGCGTGGCTCAAGTTGCAGAACATAAAATTAAAAAAGCAGGTGATGAACTTGCAGTCGCTTTGGTGAAGAATCCTGATATCGTGGCGACGATTGCAGAGCAACAACAACGTCCATTTATGGTTGGGTTTGCAGCTGAAACCCAAAATGTTGAGCAATATGCAGCAGGAAAATTGGTTGCTAAAAAACTCGATATGATTGCGTGTAATGATGTATCACGCCCTGATATTGGTTTTGCTTCTGATGAAAATGCAATGACAGTATTTTTTGCTCAGTCATACCATATGGAAAAGCGTGAGTTAGAGAAAGCGTCAAAGCAAGAGATTTCGCAACAATTGGTAGAAGCAATACATGATGCTTTACTACAGAAGTCGTAAATAAAACAGTTTTACTTTTATTAAAATGCAACGAAATCGTTGCATTTTTTATGTATGCTAAAACAGCGCCGCAATATATGCGGCCAAATCAGAGTTCAATAAGTTTTGCTTCTGATCAGCCATCTACAGCCACAGTTTTCGATAGGATATCTTGATGATTAAAAAAACTTTAGCCACCGTGATTATGTTTTCTTCTCTTGCCCTTAGCAGCACCGTTATGGCTGCGGGATTACATGATGATATGAAAGCTTTAGGTAAAAACTATAAAGCGTTTAACCAAGCTAAAAATCCACTAGCAGCGACAACTGCTTTAAATAATATGCGTAATGCAGCAACGCATTCAAAACAATATAAATTAGCGGTAAATACAACGGAAAAAGTACCGACCTCAACAGCTTTATTTGATCAAATTATTGTTGAGATTGATAAGGCTAAAGTACTTGTTCAAGCCGGTAAATTAGATGAAGCAAAAAAACAGGGCAAAAAAATTGCCGAGTTACGTGATCAGGGACATAAATACTATACACACTAATCTCATCGAGATGATTGGTGAGTCATCCCTTGTAATCAGCTAAAGTATTTTATGTTCTATCTTTTAAAAGCTGTGCTTGAATGAGCGCAGTTTTTTATTTGTACAGAGAGAAGGATAAACAAAAACTTAGCATGATTCAGATTTTCACTGCATTTTAAAATTGATACAGTGAAAATGTGAATGATGAGAGGTGGTCTATGTCCTCACAACAACATTATCAAAAAGTTGCTCAAGCAATTGCTTATATTCAACAAAATTTTCAGCAGCAGCCACAACTTGATGAGGTGGCAGCTCATATTCATTTGAGCTCAGCACATTTTCAGCGTCTATTTACGGAATGGGTGGGGACGAGCCCTAAGAAATTTTTACAATATACCAGCATTGAATATGCAAAACAGATTCTGAAGCAGCAACAGGGCAGTATCTTTGATGCGACTTTTGCCACAGGTTTATCGAGTACCAGTCGATTACATGATCTTTTCCTTCAGATTGAAGGAATGACGCCTGCTGAATATAAAAATGGTGGTGAAGCTTTAACAATTTCTTATCAATTTGCAGAAACATTATTCGGTGAGGTTTTAGTTGCTTCAACATCCAAGGGAATTTGTGCTTTAACATTTGTAAAAAAACCAACAGAGGCTTTACAGCATTTAAAAGCACAATTTCCTAAAGCAATGTTTATTGCTCAATCAGATTCACTACAACAAAGTGCTTTAGCCCTGTTTCAGACAGATCACAGTCAATTGGCCAAGATTAAATTACATTTAAAAGGGACAGCGTTTCAGTTGAAGGTTTGGCAATCTTTACTCAAAATTCCAATGGGTCAACTCACGACTTATGGAGAGCTTGCAAAATCGATTGATCATCCTAAAGCCGCACGTGCGGTGGGTACCGCAATTGGTAGTAATCCGATTGCTTTTCTGATTCCATGCCATCGTGTGATTCAATCGACAGGTGCATTCGGCGGATATGAATGGGGGCAAGTGAGAAAAACGGCAATGATTGCTTGGGAGGGTATTCATAGTCATGCAACTATTTGATATTGATGCGGATCCAAGTCATAACTATTTACCCTATCAAGGCACTGTTCAATATTATGGAAAAGTGATTCCAAATTTGAGAGCAGATGATTATTTTGACAAGCTCATGCAAAATATTGCATGGGAAAATGATCAAGCAATCATTTTTGGGCGAAAAATCATTACCAAAAGAAAAGTGGCTTGGTATGGTGATCAGGCATTTGAATATACCTATTCAAATATCCATAAGTATGCGTTGCCTTGGACAAAAGAATTACTCGAATTAAAGGTACTTGTCGAAAGCTTAACAGGTGAATTATTCAACTCATGCCTGCTCAATCTTTATCACACAGGTGAAGAAGGCATGGCTTGGCATAGTGATGATGAAACAGATCTTAAAAGAGATGGTGCAATAGCTTCACTCAGTTTTGGTGCAGAAAGAAAATTTTCATTTAAACATAAACATAGCAAGGAAAAAATCGAGTTGTACTTAGAGCATGGTAGTTTACTGGTGATGAAAGATACAACACAAAGCTACTGGCTACATCGTTTACCACCCACCAAGAAAGTGACCACACCTAGAGTTAATTTGACCTTTAGAACAATTGTTGATTGATTATTTGACAATAAAAAAGGACTGAAAATCAGTCCTTTTTTAATACTATGATCAGCGTAATTATGCTTGACCTTGTGCATCAGCATCCGCTTGTAAACGTTGCATGTTTGCTTCGAACTCAGCATCAAAGTTAATTGGTGTAAGTAACAATTGTGGGAAGCTACCCTTAGTGACTAAGTCATTTACAGACTCACGTAAGAATGGGAATAGAATATTTGGGCAGTATGCACCTAAGATGTAAGGAAGGCGATCTTCTTCTACACCATCAATAAGGAAAATACCTGATTGAGTTACATCAACAATGAATGCGGTCTCACCTTCATTCGTGGCTTGAACCACAACTTTTAAAGACACTTCATAGTGTGTTGGATCAATTTTTTCTGCTGAAGAAGATAAATTGATATTGAGTTCTGGCTGCCATTGTTTAGTAAATACTTGCGCACCAGGAACCTCAAAAGAAATGTCTTTTGTATAAATACGTTCTAACGCGAGTTGTGGTTGAACTTGTTCTTCGCTCATTGTTTTTCCTTAAATCTTGGAGTGTGTTGTTAAGCTAATAATTGGTCGAGTTTACCTTCACGCTCTAAGGCATAAAGTTGATCAAAACCACCGATAAATTGATCTTTAATAAAAATTTGAGGCACAGTACGATGATTGGTACGTTGCATTAACTCAATACGAACTTCAGGGGCTTCGTTGGAAAGATTAATTTCTTTATAAGCAACGCCTTTACGCTCCAATAATTGTTTTGCGCGTACGCAATATGGACAAGAAAGCGTTGAATAAATTGTGACGTTTGAGGTTGTCATTTTATCTCTCCTTAAGCTTTGGTTTTACTTTTAACTAAGGGTAAGCCTTGAGCTTTCCAGTTGCTGATACCACCATCTAGACGATAGCTATCTGCATGCGCAACTTTTTGTAATGCTGCACCCGCAACTTGACCTAAGTTACATATAAATACCAATGGACGATCACTTGCTTTTAATTCATCTACATGACTTGTGATTTGGCTATATGGAATGTTACGGCTACCGCTGATGTGACCATCACGGAAATCTTTCGCATCACGTAAGTCGATCAACATAGCATTTTTTGCCTTGACCAAAATACCGAGTGATTGTGGTGAAATTTTACGGCCATTGCGTTGTCCTTCTAAAATAAAGAACAACACAATTAACACGCCGAGCGCACCAAACAAGAAGGGGTGATTCCCCATAAACTCTAACCAGCGTTCCACAAGTCACCTAAAGTTAAAATCAAAATTGACCCTGAGTATAACTTATCTCTATGGTGATCAAAAATGTTAGTTCAAGGGCAAAACTTGAAGAAAACTAACTTTTTTGCTGCGCTTCTTGAATCTCATCAATGAGGCGTAGGTAACTGTCTAAACGACGCGGCAAAATTTCGCCTGCGTCAACCGCTTGTTTTAGGGCACAATTTTTCTCATGGGTATGGGTGCAGTTACGGAACTGACACAGCCCTAAATGGGCTTCGATGTCGGGAAAACCTGTACGTACCTTTTCTAAACTGAGATGCCATAACCCAAATTCGCGAATTCCAGGAGAATCAATGAGCGCACCGTTTGTTCCAAATTTAATCAAACGCGTTGAGGTGGTGGTGTGCTGACCAAGTGCTGAATTTTCGGAAATCACATTGGTTTTCTGTGCAGCATCTGGAACGATGGTATTGATGAGCGAGCTTTTACCGACACCAGACTGCCCAACGAAAGCCACCGTCTCATTATCCAAACGTGTAGATAACTCAGATAGATCACCACGAGAATGACAAATCAGGGTTTCATAACCCAAAGTTTCATACTCACTGAGCATCGTGAGAATAGGATCATGGTCAGTCAGTAAATCTGATTTGTTGAGTACCAATAACGCAGGAATGTTGGCATCGGCACAGGCCACTAGATAACGGTCAATCAATGTTGGAGCAGGTTCTGGTAACGGCGCAAATACAATCACAATCAGGCTAATATTTGCCGCAACAGGTTTAACTTTATGATAACGATCTGGTCGAGTGAGCAATGATTGCCTTGGATAAATCGCAGTAATAATACCTAAGCCCGTATTCGGATCTGCTTGCCACTTTACTCGATCACCTGTAACCAAGAGTTCTAAATTAGTACGAGTATGACAGCGCCAGATACTGTCTAACTCGATTGGTTTCCAGAATGGTTCTGGTTCACCTTCGGCAATTTGTGGTTTTTCAGGATGCTGTTCTGGAACCGATAAGGCTTGCACTTCGAGTTGACGACCATAATGCTGAACAACCAGCCCATCTAAATCTTGCGATGTATCAATGTCGTCTTGACGGGATTTGTGTTGTTTCTCAATACGACGCTGTTGTTGTTCAGTTAAACGACGCTTACGAATTAAAGCCATTCATGTCCCAAAAAATCCACACTTTGAAGATCGCAAAAATAGCATGAAGCCACTATAGAATTACAGCCAAGATGTAATTAATTTGCTACTATTGATGTTTTTAAGCCCTTTAGAATCGCTATTTATGAGCAGCACCCCAGATACACGATTAATTTGGATTGACCTTGAAATGACAGGTCTTGATACTGATAATGACAAGATTATTGAAATTGCAACAATTATTACAGATGACAACCTTAATATTTTAGCTGAAGGGCCTGTTTTAGCTGTTCATCAATCAGATCTCATTTTGAATGCAATGGATGAGTGGAATACCAAGCAACATGGTCAATCTGGTTTAATCGAGCGTGTACGTCGCAGCAAGTTGAATGCACAAGATGTAGAGCAGCAAACACTTGAGTTCTTAAAGAAATGGGTCAATCCAAAATCTTCACCGATGTGTGGTAATTCGATTTGCCAAGATCGCCGTTTCTTGCATCGTTTAATGCCAGAGTTGGAACAATTTTTCCACTACCGTAATTTAGATGTGTCTTCTGTGAAAGAGTTAGCGAAACGCTGGAGACCTGAAATTATGAGTGGTTTAAAGAAAAATGCCTCACACTTGGCAATGGATGACATTCGTGATTCGATTGCTGAATTAAAATATTACCGTGAATACTTTTTTATTATGAATCATTAAAAGTCATTGATTCTCAAAAGTAGTTAGCTGTGATATTTGCTAATAAAATGGTAACCCCAAAATAATGAGCATTAAGCTGATTGTTTTGGGGTGAATTTTTGATGTATGCATTGATTGATAAGTGATTTTAGTTTGAAGCCTAGCAATTATTTGCAGTATTTTCATTTTTATAAATTAAGTAATTATCCAATAAACTAAAAAGTATACAGGCAAAAACAAGACTTATTCCAGCGATGCACGTCATTGTCCAACCACCATGATTCCATGAAAAAATCCCAAGTGCAGAGCCACAAGCACCGCCTGTAAAATACGCCGTCATATAGATGGCATTAATTCGAGATTTTGCATCAGGTCTTAAACGGAAAATAATACTTTGATTACTAGTATGGACAAGCGCTAAAGCCAATTGGATAACTGCAAATCCAAGAATGTAGCTGAATAGAAAAGTTTGTGCAAAATAGAAACAAATCCAACTGAGGATGAACAAGCCACAACCGATCCAAGTTAATTGTTTGGTATAACCTTGGTCAGCGTAACGACCTATATATTGAGTTGATAATGCGCCGAAAATACCGACAAGGCTAACCATTCCAATAACAAGGTCAGGAAGATGATGTGCTGCTGTGAGCAATAAAGCAATCGTTGAGTACAAAATACTGACTGCCGCAAATGCAAAAGCACCTGTCAATGCACGTAATAGCAAACGTTTTTCTTGTTTTAATAATTCAGCCATAGAGACAAAAATTTGTCTGTAATCCATTTTGATTCGCATAACATATGGAAGTCGACTTTTCAGTGCATAAGCCAAAATCAATATTAAAATACCACTCACGACATAAATGACTTTCCAATGAAACAAATTTGAAAACAGCCCTGCAAGACTTGTGGAAAGTAAAATACCAACCAATAAACCACTCATGAGAAAGCCAACCACTTCACCTGTTTTTTCTGGTTCAACAGTCATGGTTGCGAGTGGAATTAACACTTGAGCAGCGACAGAAAATAGTCCAACTAGAATTGTACCAATCCAAAGCATTGGTAGATTCACAGAGAAAGCACAAATAAATAGGCCTACCGCACATAATGCCATTAAGAGCGGAATAAATTTGGTCTTATTAACGACATCGCCCATTGGAACAATAAAGAGCAAACCGAGCGCATAAGAAACTTGAGCAAAAGTTACAGTCAGGGCTGCTTGCCCCTCTGTCACTGCAAAAAATTGCTGAATGGAGTGAATTAAGGGTTGGCTATAATAGTTTGCACCTGCGCATAAACCACATGCTGTTGCCATAAACCAGAGTAAGGCTTTATTTTGACTCATATTTTGGGCGTTTGACATAATATTCTCTTCTCTGGTTCTTAGGCAGTATACGCAGTCGCTTCGATTTCAATTTGCATTTCTGGTAATGCTAAGCCTTTGACTGGAATAAGTGTACAAACAGGGAATTCATAAGTTTTCCAAAGATCCACTATTGTTTTAATCACCAGCTGATGTTTCTGAGTGTCATGATCAACAATCAGAACACGTAACACGGCAATATCTGAAAGTGTTGCTTGAATTGAGGCTAAAGCCTGTTGAATATTATAAAAGACTTGTTGTACCTGTTGGTCAAAAAAAGGTGAAAGTTCACCATTTTTATTTTCTCCACCTTGCCCCGCAAGATGAATAATTCGCATATTCGGTTTCACAACAGCAATATGACTATATCCATTGCTTTTAGGATGATAGAGCGCTTCAGGATGAATTATTTGAAAGGCTTGAGTATTTATTTTATTCATTACGGTACATCTTTATAAAATATGATATCTGCTAGTATCAAAGTTCAAGTTAACTAGAGATCAAGGAAATTTTGAAACAATATTCCTCAGAAACATGGCTTAGTATCGGAAAACTTGCAAAACGTAGCGGCGTAAGTGTTCCAACGATTCGTTTTTATGAAGAAAAAATCTGATTTGGAGTACTAGAACGGAGGGGGATCAGCGTAGGTATCAGCGTGCGATGCTTAGGCGAATTGCAATTATAAAAGCAGCTCAATAGGTTGGGATCAGTTTAAAACAAATAAAACAAACGCTGAGTATCTTACCAAAGCAACAAGTGGCTACGAAAAAGATTGGCAAATTATGTCACAAGAGTGGCAAGGGCAATTGGATCAATTTATCGGTTGTGGTTGTTTCTCTTTGGAGCAATATCTTTTGCGAAATCCTGAAGATTGTCTGGGAGAGGGGGCAATAGGTGCACATTTTCAAGAAATTTTATTTTTAATGAATCAAAAAAATGAGTCAGAATTTTAAAAGATGATTTTATTGCACTAATTTTGTGCGTTTTTTGAGGTTTTACTAGACAAAATCATACAAATATCACTTGAAAAAATGCCATTTAAAATTTTTACATTTATTTTTGATAATTATCTTGATTGATCTCTATTCGCATCTTTGGATCATTTTGAATGATTTGCTTAGTCTTTACTAATCGATGATTTTATCTGTAAAAATTTGATCGAAGTCGCTCTAAAAACGCTATAAATGTTCTAAGAAGCCAATCCCACCGATTAATTGCATGATTATGATGCAGATTCGGATGATTTATAAATCACAATACGTTCAATATCTAAACCAGATAAGTAATTTGTATTGATTATAAGTCATTGATGCAACAAAGTCCTGATTTATTATTTATACCTTACTTTTTTATCTGTTGTTGATGACTGAAAAAGATAGTGAGCTGGTGAGTTTGTTTAAATAATCAGATTTACTTATATGGTATATAAAGATAAAGTTTTTTTACTTATAAGTAGGCAAACATGCTGATTATATAAGTTGCAAACATTAATCTGAATCATCAGTTCAAAATATAGGTATTTATTAAATAAATATTGGGTGGAATTTTAAAAAAGTTCCATTAGAATCCAAAATTCAACAAAGAATACTCCTGGGGGAAACATTGCTACTTGCGATGTTTACTTAAGAAAAACTAGCTTGAGGAACGCTCATGCAGATCGGAATCCCAACCGAAACTGTTGCAGGTGAAAGTCGTGTAGCGGCAACACCAGAAACAGTTAAGAAGTTGATTAACGCAGGTCATAGCATTGTCATTCAACGTGGCGCTGGTGTTAAAGCAGCCTATATTGACAGTGCTTATGAACAAGTTGGCGCAACTATTACGGACGATGCTTATACAGGCAGCCAAATTATTTTGAAGGTACGTGCCCCTAAAGGTGACGAAATTCAAAAACTTGCGGCAAATACAACTGTAATAGCTATGTTTGACCCTTACCGCAATCCAGAATTAGACCAGTTTGCTACTCAGCAAGTGTCTGCTTTTGCTTTAGAGTTACTTCCTCGTACGCTTTCACGTGCACAAAATATGGATGTACTTTCTTCTCAAGCAAACTTAGCGGGTTATAAATCTGTATTGTTAGCTGCGGCTGAATATCAACGTATGTTCCCAATGTTAATGACTGCTGCGGGTACCGTAAAACCTGCGCGTGTTGTGATCATGGGTGTTGGTGTTGCTGGTCTTCAAGCGATTGCGACTGCAAAACGTTTAGGTGCGGTTGTAGAAGCAACTGACTTACGTCCAACGGCTAAAGAACAAGTTGAGTCTTTAGGTGGTAAATGGTTAGACGTACCAATGTCAGACGAAGAAAAACAACGTGCTGCTGAAGCTGCGAAAAGCGGTTATGGTTGGCAGCCGGGTGAGCAATACATCAAAGATCAAGCTGCGATTGTAGATAAAGCTGTATCAAATGCTGACATCGTAATCACGACTGCATTGATTCCGGGTCGTAATGCTCCGCGTCTGATCAAGGCTGAAACTGTTGCCAAGATGAAACCGGGTTCTGTCATTTTAGATATGGCAGTTGAAACGGGTGGTAACGTTGAAGGTTCTAAAGAAGGCGAAACTGTTGTTACTGAAAATGGTGTGAAAATTTTGGGTATTCCAAACATTCCAGGCACAGTTGCAACTGAAGCATCTGCATTGTATGCACGTAACGTTTTTAACTTCCTTGAAACATTATTCGACAAAGACAAAAACTTTGCGATTAATCCAGAAGAAGAAATCCAAAAAGCGTTACTCGTGACTCATGGCGGTCAAGTACTGCTCAAGCGCGGTTAAGGAGAGTTCTCATGGTTGAAACGATTACAATTTTCGTCCTTGCCATCTTCGTAGGTTACTACGTAGTTTGGGGAGTAACACCTGCGTTACATACACCACTTATGGCGGTAACGAACGCATTGTCTTCAATCATTATCGTTGGGGCAATGATCCAAACCGTGGGTATGCCTGCAATTGGTGTTGATGCCAATGTAGCATTCCAAAGTGTAAATGTTGTAAGCATCTTAGGTGCTGTTGCTGTGTTCTTGGCAAGTATCAACATTTTTGGTGGCTTTGCTGTAACTGCTCGTATGCTTGAAATGTTCAAGCCGAAGCAAAAGAAAAAAGAGGGCTAAGCAATGGAATTTATTCGAGACTATGCGGATTGGTTCTACCTGATTGGTGCTGTCCTCTTTATCTTAACTTTACGTGGCTTGTCTGGCCCTAAGACTGCAATTGCAGGTAACCGCTACGGTATGATCGCAATGGCGATTGCTGTAGTCACAACCTTCTTTGTTGCTGAGCATCCAGTAGTTTGGATGATTGGCGGTGCAATGGTGTTGGGTGCTGTTGTTGGTATCGCACGTGCGAGAACAGTTCCAATGACGCAAATGCCTGAGACGGTTGCATTGATGCACTCTCTCGTCGGTTTGGCTGCAGTATTAATTGCGATTGCTGCGATTCTACACAACAACCAACTCAATGTATTATTTGAACAAAATGAAGCTGCTTTAACTGCTGCTGGTGTTCAGCACGCACATATGAGTCCAGTTCATTTATTTGAATTGTTTGTTGGCTGTTTCGTTGGTGCGATTACATTTACTGCGTCTGTATTTGCTTACGGTAAATTAGCTGCGAAAAAATGGGCAAAAACAATTTCTGGTGCATGGGTTAAACCAGTTCAAGCAATCATCTTTATTGCGATGCTTGCATGTGGTTTCTACTTCTTCACTACGGGTAATATGACTGCATTCTGGGCAATGACAGCACTTGCACTTGCATTTGGCTGGGTGTGGATTGCGCCAGTCGGTGGTGGTGATATGCCAGTTGTGGTATCACTTTTGAACTCATTCTCTGGTTGGGCTGCAGCAGGTATTGGTTTTACACTTGAAAACAATATGTTGATCGTTGCGGGTTCACTTGTAGGTTCTTCTGGTGCAATTCTTTCTTACATCATGTGTAAGGCGATGAACCGTTCAATCATCAACGTCTTGTTTGGTGGTGCGATGGGTGGTGCAGCAGTTGCCACAGCGGACAAAGGCGAACAAGTTCAACGTAACTATCGTTCTGGTTCAGCAGATGACGCAGGTTTCTTGATGTCAAATGCAGACAGCGTTGTGATTGTACCTGGTTATGGTATGGCGCAAGGTCGTGCACAGAATGCAGTTAAAGAATTATGTGAAATCTTAAAAGAACAAGGCGTAACAGTACGTTTTGCGATTCACCCAGTTGCTGGTCGTATGCCTGGTCACATGAACGTATTACTTGCTGAAGCTGATGTTGCGTATGAAGACATCTTAGAGATGGATGAGATCAACTCAGACTTCCCTGCAACAGACGTAGTACTTGTGATTGGTGCGAATGACGTTGTTAACCCAGCGGCAAAAGATGATCCAAGCTCACCAATCTATGGTATGCCGATTCTTGAAGCGCATAAAGCACGTACCATCATGGTGATCAAACGTTCTATGGCAACAGGTTATGCTGGCTTGGACAATGACTTGTTCTATAACGAAAAAACGATGATGATCTTCGGTGATGCCAAGAAAGTTGTTGAAGATATGACAAAAGCAATCAATGGTGGTGGTCACTAATCTGACCCTATCAGGATTGAAAAAGCCACCCTTGGGTGGCTTTTTTATTTTCGATTTAATTAAAGATATTTTTCTACAAGATCCATAGATTGAGTATAAAGATCGCGCGCAAGCTGTTGGTTTTTAGCATGTGGTGATTTCCAGTCTGGCATATCTGCACTGACATATTCACCATTACGATTTGCCCAATGATCTGCAATAGCCATATCTGTAATTAACTTTGCAGGAACCGAGGTGGGTACTAAACAGATTTTCATAACTTCGTATACTGGTTTAGGGAGTTCTCTATAGATATCTGATGCAACACCGCCTGGATGTAAAGCATTATTGGTAATTGTACTGTTTGCCATTTGTTCAGCCAGTGCATTGCTGAATAAAAGATTCGCTAACTTAGACTGCCCATAATAAAACAGCGGATTGTAAAAACCTTCTGCACGGAACTTATTAGGTTTGATTGAACCCGCCCAATGTGCAATCGAAGCAAGATGTACGATTCGGGCTTTAGGTGCTTTTTCTAATACTGGGAGTAGTTTTTGCGTCAAAAGAAAGTGACCGAGATAATTCACCCCAAATTGTTGTTCAAATCCATCAGCAGTGAGTTGCTTGGTTTTGGCAAAAAGGCCAGCATTGTTGATTAAAACATCTAGATTGCCATATTGATTAGCGATTTGATCTGCCGCTTTTCGGGTTTGTTCAAGACTATTTAAATCAAGTGAAACTAAGTCTACTTGTGCTTGATCAAGTTTACGTAATTTTTCTTGTGCAGCTTGTGCTTTTTGAGGATTGCGGCAGGCAAGAATGACATGCTGTCCTTGTTTGACCAATTGCTCCGCTGTAGCAAAGCCAATTCCTGTATTTGCACCTGTAATCAAGACCTTCATGTGTTACTCCTGTGATACTTTTTATTAACCGAGTTCTAAGGTGGTGTTATAGTGCGTTAAATTTGACAATTTGTCATGTCAATTTTTAAAATTACCAATAGCTCATCTTTGTACTTTGAGTAAAAAACTTTAATCATCAATAAGAATGTTAAATCGCTTTTTTATGATAGATAAATATAAACCAATAAATTTTTTGAATAAATGAAGTCTATTTTGGCATTCTCTTTGCATTTAATTTCTTGTTCTTTTTTAGGGGGATTATATGAAAAATGTCGTATTGATTTTGCCATTTCTGTTGTTTCTCTCTTCCGCTACTTTTGCCGAAACTGCACCTAATATTCAAGAAATTCGCCTTTCCTTGGATAGCGTGTGGGTGGTTGTTGGTGGAATTTTAGTTTTCTTTATGCAAGCAGGATTTGCTTTGATTGAAAGTGGATCTGTTCGTAGTAAGAATACCGTTAATGTTCTTATGAAAAATTATATGGACACCTGTATAGGTGGCATCATTTTTTGGCTATTTGGTTTTGGGTTGATGTTCGGTTTAAATCAAACAGGCTGGATAGGATGGGGATATTTTATGCCGAGTCAATTAGATGACTGGCATTGGAATTTATTATTTTTCCAAATGATGTTTGCAGCAACAGCAACCACGATTGCAAGTGGTGCGATGGCAGAGCGTATCCATTTTGTTGCTTATGTGGTGAGTGCCATCTTTGTCAGTGGTGTGATTTATCCGATATTTGGAAGTTGGGCTTGGGGAGGGTTGTTTGGTGGAGATGGTTGGTTAAAAGCTCTGGGTTTCATTGATTTTGCAGGTTCAACAGTCGTGCATTCAATTGGTGGTTGGGTGGCACTGGCAGGCATTATCGTGTTAGGACCACGTTTAGGTCGATTTGGTCGCAAAGGGCAAAGCCATTTTTTAGCAGGGCATAACTTACCTCTCGTTGCATTAGGAGGCTTTATTTTGTGGTTTGCTTGGTTTGGTTTTAATGCCGCTTCAACCGTTGCAGCTAGTGTTAGTATTGGGCGTATTGCATTGAATACACATCTTGCTGCGTGTGCGGCAGCTTCAACTTATATGATTTTTGCACTGCTTCAATCAAAAGCAGTCTTGATGCGTCATACGATTAATGCTTCATTAGCGGGCCTAGTCGCAATTACGGCAGGATGTGCCACAATGTCACCGCCGTTTGCCATTATCACAGGGGCAATCGCTGGATTTTTAATTACCTTTGTTCCACAATTTATAGAAAAGATGCAATTAGATGATGTGGTGGATGCTGTCACTGTTCATGGTGTTTGTGGTGCATGGGGGACATTAGCCGCAGGTATTTTCTTTGAAAAAGCACTATTTAATTTAGATATTATTCTTGTTCAGGCCTTAGGTGTGGGGGCTGCATTGATTTGGGGATTTGGTGCATCTTTTATTATGTTTAAATTACTCGATAAGCTCTTGGGTGGTTTGCGAGTTTCACAACAACATGAACAACGTGGTTTGGACTACACTGAACATGCGGAGTTATCTTATCCTGAGTTTCAAAGAGATGTGACTTTTGAGACTGAAAACATCACTCATCGGCATTAAGGGGTGATTGCTATGGTGGAACTAACAATTGAACAAAAGAAGCAGGCAGTCACAAAAGGATTATCCCAATTTTTGCCAGATAACGTGTTGCAACGTGTTTTACACTATTGGGAAAGTGAATATGGTCATCAGCCTTCTTTTGTATTAAACCGTTTTTTAAGTGAAATTTGTACAACACATGAGTTGCAGTTGGTCCGCAAAGACATGTTGCGTCAGGTCTTGCATGAAATATCGATTGTTGAAAAGCAGCAACATCTTGAGGTTAAAGACGATCTAGATGTGGTGATTGCGGAAGAAGAGCAGCCTGTAGATTTATTTCAAGCTTTTTATGATTTTATTATCACAATTTTAAAGTCAGTTCATCGGAATGATTATTTAGAGTTCGTAGATGAATTGGGGGTGAAAATGAAAAAGCATCGCTTATTGGCTGCTTATCGATTTATTGATGGTTCAGAAAAAAATTGTCTTAATCAAATACCTCAAACACTCTATGCTGAACTGATTACAATTTTTTATGCCATTTATTGTGATTTTTATGGACCAAATAAAGCTGATCAGCTCTATGCGCAGATTAAGAATACAGTGAAGCAACAATATCCTGAAATTGATTTAAAACAGTTACTATGAATATAAAAAAAGCGACCAATTTGGGTCGCTTTTTTGAGCATTACGCTACTGATTCTGGTACACGCCACAAACTTTCTAAGTCATAGAACTTACGGGCGGTAGGTAGCATAACGTGTACAACAACGAACCCTAGATCAATTAGGATCCATTCAGCGTCTCGTTCACCCTCAACACCAATTGGGCGAAAACCTGCTTTACGTGCTTCATCAGCAACATTGTCAGCAAGTGCTTTGACGTGACGAGTAGATGTTCCGCTTGCAATTACAATCGCATCGGCAATATTGCTAATAGAACTTACATCAAGTTCTAGAATATCTTTGGCTTTTACATCAGTAAGGGCTTCATGTACAACTTTTAAACAAGCATGTACATCTTTGTTTGCTGTTTTGATTTTTAGGTCGTGAGAATTAGAAGCGCTGGGCGATGGTTCTAAATTCATAGAGGGTATATTTTCCTGACAATTGCTCATCGTCAAATATACCGTTTTTCTCTATAAAATTCAAATTTCAGCAGTAACAGTTTATGTATTCACGTCATTGGAAAAGTACTTTTCTTTCCATGCAAAAGATTGATCTGATTGAGTTTTTGGTCGGTATTCTGCACCAATATAACCTTGATAGTCACTTTGACGTAACCAGTCAAAAATTTGCTTATAGGGAATATTTCCTGTGTCAGGTTCATGTCGATTTGGATAATCGGCAAATTGGATATGTCCAATTTGATGTAAATTTTCCTGTAATCCAGCCAAAATCTCTTCACCCATCATTGCCATATGGTAACAATCGTACTGCATTTTTAAAGCAGGATGGTTGACGACTTCCAGCATTTCTTGGGCTTGAGCGATATTCTGAACTAGAAAACGTGGCATATCTGTGCCATTAATCATTTCAAAAATGGGTTCAATACCTTGTTCACTGAGCATGTGGCAAGCAAGTTTCAAATTGCTTGCTAAGGTATTTAAACAGGGTAAGAGGTCAGCATCTTGAGGCTGTTTACCCGCTAAAATATTGACTCGAGGAACATTCAGAGCCTTTGCATAACGAATTGCAAGCATAAGGGCATGATGGAATTCAATTTCTTTTCCAGGAATACCTGCTAGACCATTACCGCCCTGCATTAAATCGCCAGCAGGCACATTAATGAGGCAAAGAGAAAGATCGTATTGTTCAAGCTGAGTTTGAATGTCAAAAATTTCTAATTCATATGGGAACTGAATTTCGATATGTTGGAAGCCATGTGCATGGGCTAAAGCAAAACGCTCAATCAAAGGGACTTCCGTAAAAATCATCGACAAATTGACTGCAAGATGGCTCATATTCAATCTCCTTCAATCAATTATTATTGCTCTATATATTGAATAATAGTCGCTAAATCATTATCAGCAAAGCCATTTTCTTGGTGAGCTTGTAACTGTAGTAGGGCTTTTTGTGCAACAGGTATATTTAGGTTAAAACTATGTGCAAGTTTTAATGCATTATTAAGGTCTTTAGATAAGGTCTGCACTTTCCATTGCACAGGCTCGAAAGTATGGGTTGCCATACGAGGAGCTAAAATTTGAAATGGTTTGGAATCTGCAAAACCGCCTGCAAGTGCAGGAGCGAGTAAGGTAGTGTCTACGCCTGCTTGGCTCGCTAATGCAACAGCTTCTGCGATCAACGTGCTATTTGCTGCAACAATTAATTGATTACAAATTTTGGTGGCTTGTCCAGTCCCTGTTTCACCCATACGGGTGACACGTTGTGATAAGACTGTATAAATAGGCTCGAGTGCTTGGATGGTGTGTTCATCGCCACCAGCAAAAATGACCAAAGTACCTTGTTCTGCCCCGATAGTCCCACCTGAAACAGGTGAGTCAATCCAAGTCACTTGTTGCTGTTGGGCAGATTGTGCCAATTGTTGTGTCGCGGTTACCGACAAGCTAGAAAAGTCAACAATCACTTGCTCTGCTTTTAAATAGGGCTGGATTTGATCGAAAACGCTTTGAACAGCTTGATCATCCGCTAAACATATTAAAATAACAGGGTATTCCGCAATCTTGTTTAATTCTAATTGAGTTGCACCTTGTTGAATAAGTGCTTCACATGCATGTTGGCTTCGATTCCATACCGCTACAGTATAACCAGCTTGAAGAAGTCGAGAGGCCATACGTGTACCCATTAACCCCATGCCTAAGAACGCGATAGGTGTTTGTTGATTCGCATGCATGTGAATTTATCCTCGTGCTTATTTATATTGGCGCGGCAAGAATTGAATTTCTGGATTCTTATCTTTTTTACGTGCAAGGCTACTGTTTTTACCTAAAAGTAATTTAAGCTGCCACAGTTTTTCTAAACGTAAAGCCTTTTCAGGTTGATGTTCCATTGCATCCAATACTCGTTTCGCTGCCATAATTGCATCTGGCGAGCGCTGTAAGATTTCTTGGGCGATCACGTTTGCTTTGGCTAATGGATCTTGATCTAAATGTGTCACTAGACCAATTTCTTTAGCGTATTCTGCGTCAAAGATACGCGCAGTCAGCGTTAGTTCTTTGGCTAGATCAACGCCGATCAGCCCTTTTAATGAGCGGGTTAAACCCATGTCAGGTACTAGGCCCCAACGGCTTTCCATAATCGACATTTTAGTAGTGGGAGTCGCAATACGAATATCCGCTGCGAGTGCAAGCTGCATTCCTGCACCAAAGCAAAAACCTTCGATCGCTGCAATAACAGGAATAGGCAAATTTTGCCAAATTAAAAAAGCTTTTTGAAATAAGCTTTGTCCTGGTTTGATCAGTTCCCATGCTGCAAATGCTGTATTTTTTGGATTATTTAGATCTGATAAGTCGATACCAGCACTAAATACCTGTGCTTCACCCGTGAGGATGACACAACGAATTGAACGATCTTTCTCAATTTTTTTAGCTGTTGCAACCAATTCTTTTAATAATGCAAAACTCATTGCATTGCGTTTATCTGGTCGATTTAAGGAAACAGTTGCAATCCCATTGTTCTTTTCAACGCGTAAAAGTGCCATTTACCATACTCTTATTGTGTTTGATTGGGGCAGCATAGCATGAGTCTTTAACCTGAAACATGACACCGCAGTCACATTAAATGTCATGGGCGTGTAAGATGAGATTTGCGGCTTGTCGCACCTGTTCAATGGCTGTGTTTAATTCATTAAAGCGATAATTTGTTTCCCGAATAAAGCCGTCATCTGCTTTACGTCGTTCTTTACGTAGGGTTGAAACGAATTGTTCAAACTCGCCCGAAACCTGTTGTAAATTCGGTGTTCCTACGTATCGAGTAGCACCATATAGACGGTGTAAGACATGTTCCAGTTGAGGGAAGTCTTCCATTTCAATCAATTGTTGCATTTCAGCAAGTTCAGTATCGAAACTGTCTACCAACATATTCAATAGATCTTGTGCTAGATCTTCTTTGTTCGCTGCTAATTGAACACTTTGTTGCCAATTCAAAATTTGAGGATCAATCGTTTCAATCGAACGTTTTTGTTCCGTATTTGCTGGTTGGGAAGAGAAATTGTTTTTCGTCCAGTGCGTTAAGATTTGAATGATTTGTTCCATTTGAATCGGTTTGGTTACGTAATCATTCATACCAACTTTGAGTAATTTTTGCTTTTCGTCTGCTAGAGCATGTGCCGTGAGTGCAATAATCGGAAGTTGCATGCCTGTATCTAAAGTTGACTCTAAGGAGCGAATTGCTCTTGTTGTATCAATTCCAGACATCACTGGCATTTGGATGTCCATAAAGACTAAGTCAAATGGCGGTAATTTTTGTTGTATACGTGCTTGAATGATATCAATCGCTTTCTGCCCACTGAGCGCTTTCGTGGTTGTGACGTTCAATTCACCAAGTAATGCTTCCAGTACAATCAAGTTAGGTAAATGATCGTCTACAGCAAGTATATGTAATCCTTGACCATTAAAGTTTTCTGGTTCTGGCTCAAAGATAGGTTGATTTGCCAATAACTGAACTAGTTCACGACGACTCAACGGTTGGTAGAGCGGCCGCGCACGATATTCATTGAGCATGTTTGGCTCAAGGCTCATTTGGTAACCGTAAACGGCTAAATTTCCTTGGTAACGCTGACGAATTTCTTTGAGTAGTGCTTCTGTATCACCACTATGGTCAACGATGAGCCATGTATTTTCTTGCTGATTTAAATGATTCAGACGACTAAATAAATCCAAAATTGATTGTGTTTCGATATGTGAGACACGGTAGTTTTCTAAATATGAACGAAGCACACTCGCTGTGGCAGAATGGGCAAGGTAAGAGACTACTTTTAAATGATCGAAATGTGGATGCTCAACAAATTCATCTTGTTCATCTACTTTAAATGAAGCCGTAAACCAAAAAGTTGAACCTTTTTCTGTCGGTGCACGTTCTTGGTTGTCTTCAAAGCCAATTTGACCATGCATCAAATGAACAAGTTGTTTGGAAATCGCTAAGCCTAATCCTGTACCTCCAAATTGACGAGTAACGGAAGCATCACCTTGAGAAAATGATTCAAATAGTTTTTTACGGTCGGTACCACTGAGACCAATACCACTATCTTGAACGCTGAAATGTAATAGGCATTGTCCAATATCATCATCTTCCATACGTACACGAACAATGATTTCACCATCTGGAGTGAACTTAATGGCATTGGAAATGAGGTTGGTCAGAATTTGTTTAAAACGTAAGGCATCGCCAACCACATGCTGTGGAATATTCTCAGCGTAGTAAAATGCCATGTTGATATGTTTTTGCGCTGCAAGCGGAGAAAGCATATCCATCACATCAAAAATAGCTTCTTCCAAATCAAATGGTGCAGTTTCGAGCTCTAATTTACCTGCGTCAATTTTAGAGAAATCAAGTACATCATTAATCAGTGCCAATAGGTGAGCAGATGATTTACGAATAGTCTGTAGGTATAGGTTTTGTTCATTGCTAAGGTTCTGCTGACGAAGCAATAAATGAATAAAGCCATCAATACTGTTGAGAGGTGTTCTTAGCTCATGGCTGATATTGGCTAAAAAGACTGATTTAGATTGATTTGATGAAATCGCTTGGTCACGTGCTTGACGATAGGTAATGTTCTGAACTTCGAGTGTGTCTAAGGTACGACGTAAATCCTCTTCGGTTTGTTCAGTATGCTCTTTCAACTCCAAGAAACTAAAATGTAAACGTTTGACTGCATTGGCAATATCACGCTGGAGCAGGCGTAACTCGCCTGTACTGTTCACCACAATATGCTGATCCAGCGTATCGGCATTCAGGCGCTGCATCTGCATACGAATTTCATAGAGTGGCGCCAGCCAGCGCCGTGAAAAAACATTCAGGCAAAATAGTAAAATCATCAGGGTAATCAGCCCTGTCGCTACCAAGGCTAATAGAATTTTATAACGAGCTAACTCAAGTGGCTGATTGTCTAATTCAATCATGAGCCAAATTGATTCGTTATGACCACCAGCCAATTTTGCACCATAGATGCTGTTGTGTTTATGTGCGATTGGACCAAAAAAATTACTGTTATTTGGAAAAGTTGGCCAAAAACGATTATTTTGATAACCAATACTGAGATAGGTTTGCCCTTGATTATCAATAATGACAGCGCGTTGTAAGTTTTTCTCATCAAACATTTTTTGCATAATGTTTTGAGCGCGATCATATTGATCGGGGTGTTGTTGTACCAGTTGCAGTAATTTTTCTGCGGTTTGATGATAACGAGCTAAGATCGCTGAAGCATCGGAATGCTGTTGTTGTTTGGCTGCACTGGTGGTTTCAGATAAAACCCATAAAATTCCAACACCTGTCAGTACGGCGATCGGTACTAAAATAAGTGCAATCAATTGTCCATAAGCATGATTGAGCCGTAAGCGTTTTGACAGGATTTTATTGAAATTTGACATAGTGCGGTCAGATTTATCATTCTGTGCAACATCTTAGCATGCTTTGTGGCAAACAGAGGTACGGGCTAGCCAATAAAAAGCATAGTGAAAAGGTGCAGTATTTCTTATTTTTTCATACAATAGTCGCCACCTTAATATCGGTGTCGATCATGACGAATACGCAAACTGATTTTTTAGCAGATGAATTTTTACTAGATTATTATGTCGGTAAAAGCCCTTTAGTGCGTTTGCAACGTTTAGCAAGTCATACTCAAGCTACCATATTAGCGAAATTAGAAGGTAATAATCCTGCTGGCTCAGTCAAAGATCGCCCTGCTTATAACATGATTGTTCAAGCAGAGAAACGTGGACAAATTCAACCTGGTGATACTTTAATTGAAGCCACTAGCGGTAACACTGGCATTGCTTTAGCCATGGTTGCCGCGATGCGTGGCTATAAAATGAAGCTGATCATGCCAAACAACATGAGCCAAGAACGTAAAGATGCAATGTTGGCTTATGGTGCTGAGTTAATCGAAGTGACTAAACAGCAAGGTATGGAAGGTGCACGCGATTTAGCTTTACAAATGCAGGCTGATGGCAAGGGGTTTGTGCTGAACCAGTTTGGTAATCCAGACAATGTAGAGGCGCATTACCTCACAACTGGACCTGAGATCTGGAAGCAAACGGGCGGAAAAATTACCCACTTTGTCAGCTCGATGGGGACGACAGGAACCATTATGGGGGTCTCTAAGTATTTAAAAGAACAGAACCCTGATATTCAAATTGTGGGCTTACAACCCTCTGATGGTTCGAGCATTGCAGGGATTCGTCGTTGGCCTGAAGAATATCTGCCAACCATTTTTGACCGTAGCCGTGTTGACCGTATCATTGACATTCCACAGCTTGCGGCGGAACAGACCATGCGTAAACTGGCACGCATGGAAGGCATCAGTGCAGGAACCTCCTCTGGTGGGGCCGTATGGGCATCACTGAAAATTGCTGAAGAAACACCTGAAGCCGTGATTGTGTGCATTATCTGTGACCGTGGTGATCGCTACTTGTCAACAGGACTGTTTTCAGTTCAAGATGAAGATCAGGCCTAACTGATTATACTGAATGATGAGCTTGCGTTTTCCAATTTTAGTTTTTGATATTGAAACACTGACTGACTTAAAGGCTGGTGCTCATCTTTATCAACTTGACTTGCCTCAATCCGATGTAGAACAGGCATTAATCAAAATCCGCCGTCAGGAATCAGGTAGCGAGTTTCAGCGTTTGCCCCTGCATGAAATTGTCTGTATTTCAGGTTTATGGATTGATGAAAAGGGCTTCCGCCTGTTTTCATTTAGTCAGGAGCAAAGTACAGAAGCTGAAATGCTGACAAAATTCCTGTCCATTTTTGACAAGAAGCAGCCGACACTGGTGAGCTGGAATGGCTCGCAGTTTGACTTGCCTGTGATTCTGTTCCGAGCCATGTATCATGGGCTTTCTGCGCCCAGCCTGTTTGATCAGGGTGAAATTGATAACCAAAAGCGCTTTAACAACTACCAGAACCGTTACCACCACCGTCATGTTGACCTGATGGATGTAATGGCGATGTTTAATGGACGCAATTTCCAGAAACTTGATGATGTTGCTTGTCTTTTAGGATTCCCTGGAAAACGTGGTGAGACTGGTTATCATGTGCCAGAGTATGTGAGTACTGAACAATGGTTAAAACTGACCAGTTATTGTGAAGGTGATGTTTTAAATACATGGTTGATCTATTTACGTTGGTTGTTGCTCAAAGGGCAGCTTAATCAACATGATCATCAGCATTGGCTTCAAACCACGATCGATTATTTACAAACTCAAACGCAACAAACAGAATTCTTACAGGTATGGCAACAAACATCGCAATATACTGTATTTACCGCAAATACGTTTGCGCCAAAAAATTAGGTTGATCTTTTGAAACATAAAGCGAAACAGCGCCCAGCTCAATATCCGACATATACCTTCCAAATCGAAGCTTTTTCTCATGAGGGGCGAGGGATTGCGCATTATGGAACGCATCCTGATCATCCAAAAGAAAAGCATGGCAAGAAGGTTTTCATTCGTTATGCGCTCGTGGGTGAAACAGTACAAGCCAAGATTAGCAATCAAACTTCTCGTTTAGAAGAAGCGGATATGGTTAAGCTAGAAAGTGATGCGGCTGTGGGACGAGTCGATCCAATTTGTCCGCATTTTGGGGTGTGTGGTGGCTGTAGCTTGCAACATATTCATCCAGATGAACAGATTTTATTAAAACAGAATGTATTAAAGTCACATTTACAACATTTTGCTGGTTTACAACCAGAGCAATGGTTAGATCCAATCCGCTCTGAAAAAATAGATTATCGTCGTCGTGCTCGAGTGGGCGTTCGCTATATTGCGAAACAAAATCGTTTGGTGATGGGCTTTCGTGAGCATCACAGTAATCATTTAACACCGATTCAGCAGTGTCACGTTCTTGATCAGCGTTTGTCCGAAAGTTTAGTAGAGTTGAGAAAACTACTCGAAAGTCTAACAGGCAAAGCCCACATTGGTCATATAGAATTAGCAATGGGTGATACCGAGACAGCATTATTGATTCGCCACTTGGATGAATTAAATGTGTCGGATGTCAACCAATTACGTCAATTTGCGTTACTAAAGGATTGGCAGTTGTATTTGCAACCTAAAGGCGCAGATAGTTTACATCGTGTTGATGATGCTCAAGCACCGATGCGTTTGCACTATAGTCTGGATGAGTTTGCGGTTAAATTTGCATTTTCACCTTTAGACTTTACTCAGGTGAATAGCGGTGTAAATGCAAAGATGATTCACTTGGCATGTGAATTGCTAGATTTACAGAAAGGGGAGAGAGTGCTCGACCTGTTTTGTGGACTGGGTAATTTTTCCTTACCTTTAGCACGTTGTGTTGGTGAGACAGGTCAGGTCATTGGTGTTGAAGCAAGTGATGAGATGGTACAACGGGCAACTGAAAATGCGAAAGCAAATCAATTGTCTCAGGCATTGTTCTTTTCACAAGATTTAACAAAAGACTTTTCGCATCATTCTTGGGCAAAACAGGGATTTGATGCATTATTAATTGATCCTCCTCGATCAGGTGCGTTTGAGGTTATGCAATATGTACCTAATTTTGGAGCAAAAAGAATCGTTTATGTTTCATGTAATCCATCAACACTGGCAAGGGATGCGGGTGTACTGGCACAATATGGTTATCAACTTAAAAAAGCAGCAGTCATGGACATGTTTACCCATACTGAGCATGTTGAATCAATTGCCTTATTTGAAAAAAATGAGCAATTTGAAAAGACCCAAGAGATAAACGATTAGAGAATGAGTTACATATCCAGAGGAGAATGGTATGGTCACAGTACGTGAGCAGTTACCTGGGCGACTCCATGAGTTGTCAGAGGAAACGACTGTAGAACATGCCGCTGAAGCGCAAAGTGGTCTGGTCTCTTGGCTAGCTCGAGTGCGTGATATTTTGGATGGGGCGGAGCTAAAGCAACTTCAAAAAGTTGCAGAGCTGACCTTGGCAAAAGAATTAGAAACCACGGTTCATCATCGTAGCAATACCTTTAGTACAGGTATTGGCATGGCTGATATTTTGGCGCATTTACATGTTGATGAAGACACATTGTCAGCGGCAGTGTTGTATCGAAGTGTGCGCGAAGGGTTAATTACTTTAGAGGATATTCAACAACAATTCGGCGAACAGGTGCTTGGTCTTGTACAAGGCACGCTTGCGATGGGTAAGCTCTCTGAATTGATTGAAAAAAATAAACGTTTAGAAGATCATTTTAATAACAATCAGCGTGAGCATTTAAACGGCATTTATAAAATGCTGATTTCAGTGACAGAAGATGTACGCGTTGTTTTGATCAAATTGGCTGAACGTACTTATGCTTTACGTGAATTAGCCACTGCAAGTAAAGAACGCCAAGAACGCGTTGCACGTGAGATTTTAACGATCTATTCACCACTTGCACATCGCTTAGGTATTGCACAACTAAAATGGGAATTAGAAGATCTCGCTTTCCGTTATTTGGCGCCTGAGCGTTATAAAGAAATTGCATCGTTGCTGAATGAAAAACGTTTAGAGCGAGAGCAATATATTCAGTTTGTGATTGATAAGCTAAAGACTGAACTGGGTATGCATCATATTCAGGCGGAAATCACTGGACGAGTGAAACACATTTATTCGATTTATCGAAAAATGAAAAGTAAAAATCTGAGTTTTGATCAGCTTTATGATATTCGTGCAGTGCGTGTATTGGTCAAAAGTGTACCAGACTGTTATCACGCTTTAGGTATTGTGCATCAGCTGTGGCGTCATATCCCGAACCAATTTGATGACTATGTCACCAATCCAAAAGCCAATGGTTATCGCTCATTACACACGGCAGTGATTGCTGAAAATAAATCTTTAGAAGTACAAATTCGTACTTTTGAAATGCACAACGAAGCCGAACTGGGCGTTTGTTCGCATTTTAATTATAAAGAAGGTGCAAAAAATACCGATCATTCATTTAATCATCGTCTACATTCTTTACGTGCGGTATTGGAACATTATCAAGAGCGTACCGAAACTACACCCCATGGCGAGGATGAAGAGTCAAATGGTATAGATCAAATTCAAGATTTTGAAAATTTTGAAAAAATCTATGTGTTTAGTCGTGATGGTGATATTAAAGAATTGCCACGAGGTTCGACGGTTTTAGATTTTGCTTACCATGTACATACTGAGGTAGGTAATAAGTGTTATGCAGCACGTGTCAATCAACGTTATGTGCCATTAACTTATACGCTGAAAACGGGTGAACAGGTTGAGATTTTAACCAAAAAAGATCGTGAACCGAACCGTGATTGGTTGGTGAACTCTTTAGGTTATATCAAAACTGCTCGTGCGCGTGACAAGTTGCGCCATTGGTTTAGACAGCAAGATCGGAGTAAGAATGTTGAGGTGGGGCGTGAGTTACTTAATAAAGAGTTAGCACGCTTAGCAATTCACCCGAAAAGTATCGATCTTAAAGACTATTCATCTCACTTTAATCTGAAATCAGGCGATGACATTTTAGTTGCTTTAGTCAGTGGTGATATCAGTTTGCATGCTTTGATGAATCAAGTGAATCGTCAGATGCACTTGGATCAAGATGAGCCTGAACTGGTCTTAAAGCCTGCCTTAAATCCACGTGCCAGCCATACGCTCTCAGCACACGGGATTTTGATCGATGGTTTGGATAATGTGGAATTGCATATTGCACAGTGTTGTCAACCTGTACATGGTGAGTCGATTGGGGGGTATATCACTTTAAATCGTGGTGTCAGTATCCATAAGGTTGCTTGTCCAGATTATTTGCGTATGACGACTCAAGAGCCTGAACGTGCTGTTGAAGCGGATTGGGAAATGCAACCGACCCGTGGTCAGAGTGTGCAAATCGTGGTTGAGGCTTATGATCGCCGTGGTCTGCTTAAAGACCTCACGCAAGTGATTTTCTCAGATCAAATCAATATTCGTCAGGTCAATACGATTTCTGAGGCAGATGGGATTGCCAATATGAAGTTGTTGATTGAAGTGAAAGGTTTGGCACAACTGTCTCGTTTATTGGCTCGTTTAGAGCAGCAACCAGGCATTATTAGTGCAAGACGTTTGGTTCAGGGTAGTTGATTGACATTATATTTATAAAAAAGAACACTTTAAATGAATTTAAGGTGTTCTTTTTTGCATCAACAAAAAATCATAAATTGAATATACACAGATTATTCGATCACCAACGAATCGGTTTTTCACTCGAACCTGGTGTGAGTTCAGCATCCGAGAGTGGTTCTGAACTCTCTACTTGTGTCGAGTTTTGTCGAGAGTAACTGATCGGCATTAAAGACAAGCCATTTAAGACATCATTACTTATTTGTTGTGCGAGTAAGTCTGATGAGGTTGTAGATTGTGAATTATGAATAAGCTCTCCTAGAGATTGGCGTTGCTGTTGATTTACAGTTCCTGCAGCAGCAACTTTTCCTGTATTTACCTCAATCACTCGCCAATTTAGACGGATTGCTTGTTGCCCAGCTGGAACAGCGCCATAAAATGAACGTCCTTGAGTCGTTTTTGCTTCATTGATACGTCCAACTAAAATATAGTCAGCACCCACCTTTTGCCCAAGTCTTGCCATTTCTGCTGGTGCACCATCCCAACGAAGAAAGGCATTTTCACTTGCCATTTCCTCAATATAGTCACGACTCACCAAACTTAACTGACGTGAGTTTGCCAGTTGAGTGCCGACCAAATCAGCAACTTCTGTCACAAAGTCATCAGCATCACTGCCATCTGTGAGTTGAGTTTTTGAATGGTTATATTGAAATGGCATAACCGCAATACGGCGTAAGTGTTGATCCGCTACACTTGATTGAAACTTGCTGACATAAGCACGCACTTTGGCGCGGTAGTTCTTGCCCGAACCCGAAATACTTAACACCTGAAAACGATTAATCGCATTAGTGCCCTGCGTTTCAACACTGAACACAGGTGAGGTTTTTCCTTGGTAGCTCCAATGGTTGTTGCTGACCACCATGCTCACTTCTTCCGCTAAGTCAGTGCGTGAACTAACACTGGTGCCATTTACAGACTGGGCTGCAATCAGCAAGGCTTCTGCAATAGCCTGTTGTTGGGTTGGGCCGCTACCTGTGGCTTCTTTCATGACTTCTTGTAGGGCGGCGTTGGCTGAGTGAATTGTTGTTAAGCAGAACAGGGCTGCACAAAGTAAGGATTTCATCATTTTCTATCATTCTATATGACCCGATGTTCAGCAGGTGCTGAGCATCGGGTTTATTGTTGTTGTGAATGGTTTATAGACCAAAAGTAGCACGTTTAGCCGATTTACGAATTTCTTTTTCGCCTGTCCATTCAACAATACCTGTTTTCAGGTTTTGTAATTTGAAAGTGAACTTGTAGTACACATCACTCTTACCGCCTGAATTTTTGACGATGCTGGATAAGTTACCATTCAGCATGTATTCAGCGGCAATTTGAGATCCTGTTTTCACTGCTGTACGTTTGTCTACCATGCCACTTTGCTGTTGATAAGCCAACTGGTCTGCCATTGCACCGACAGAAGTCATGTCAACGAAACGGAATTTTCCAGAATTAATTAGTTTATTCTGGATGGTGTCAGTGATGGATTCAGTATCAATATGCTCTTGGGTCTTGTTTTTGATACGGTCAACAAACAGTACTGGACGGCGAGCCTGAGTCATTTCAATCACTGGTGGAAACGCCAGCATGTCATCAACCATCTTGGCTGCGATTTGTTGAAGGTCGGTTGAACCAAAATCTTTGGTTAAGGTTTCAGTTGCCTGTGCATCGCCATAAGATACAGCCTGGGAGGCACAGCCACTGAACAATGCCATGCTGCCAATTGTGGTTGCTAAAGCCAACGTACGGAATTTCATGTTTTACCCCTTATAAATAAGCTGTTGATTAGTCTTTCTTCATGTAAATAAGTACATCAACACCACTTGGATTGGGTGCGACAGACTGAACGGTTTTTACTTCACGCCCTTGTAATGTGATTGGTTTCCAAGTTGCACCTTCTGGATTGATTTCTGTTCCATTGGCATCAAACCAAACAACTTTGTATTCAAAAGATTGTTCGTAGAACCAACCATTTTTTAAGGCGAGTGATGCTTTTTTAATATCTCCAAGACTGACCATATTGATTCGATTGACACCAATACGGGTTGCGAGAATAGGATTACCTGTCATGGTTCTGACATTGCTTGCACCAGTATTTGGGTCTGTTTGTGTACGCATCGCATTTGGTGCTGTACATGCAGTTAAGCCAAGGCTAAAGCTACACAGAATTATGGGTAAAAGGCGTTGTTTCATTATGTTTTACTCAAGTTGTTATTTAGCGATACTGAAGCTATCAGCGACAATTTGTTGGTTGGTTTCGATACCATGAATGAAGGTCGTCTGATTAGCTTTCACTTCAATATTGATCGATTGATTTGCATAGTTGTTTTTAAGTTGGATGGTATGACTACCAACAGGGAGTAAAAGGCGAGTGACTTGTGCATTGCTTGGGAGGGTATTCCATGCACGAACATCTGCTTTTTCTGTGGCAGTGTTATAGATATTGCCTGCAAGTTGTCCAAATACGCCTAAACGATTGCCCAGTTCTTTTTGTACAGCGTATTTCGCTGTAGAACGTGCAATTTGAGTTGTGAGATTAGCTGCAATCTTTTCTTTTAGTGTTTTGACAGCCAACGCACCAATATCAGTAAGTAATGCTGTATTTGCAACGGTTTTCCCATTTACAGCCACATCAACCTGACTTGGTGCAACATAGGTTGAAGGATCATAGCTTGCAAATGAGATATTCACTAATCCATTTGGTGTTGGAATTGCTAAGGTCGAAGAAATTTTTTGAGGAACTAATCCTTGCTCCAGAAAAATAACAACTGGATATTGACCATTTGCTTTCTTTGCGCCGTTATCGAGTCGTTTTACATCATTTTTAATAAAATCATTTGGCTGTAGTTCATATGCTTTTTTATAATCAACTAAAGCATCATTTTTTTCACCCAAGGCTTCCCATAATGTTGCCGCCATATAAAATGCATACGCATTTTGATAGGTATTTTTTACTTTACCCGCAATTGTATTTAGTCCAGCTAAAGCTTCATCGTATTCAGCTGGAGCAGAATTAACATTTTGACCTTTAGCTGCTGCTTTTTCTGCTTCTTTGCTATGAGCTAATTCAATTTCGCGTTGAATACGTTGCGCTACACGCATTTCAACAGCCGCGCCCTCAGTATTATTTAAAGCTAGATAGTTTATTGATTGGTAAACATGTGCTAATACCTGTTCATATTCAGGAATCTTATAAGGTGCTACACTATCATTACTCACGAGGGAAAGTGCCTTAAAACCTAATTTAGAGGCGCTAATTGTTGCTTTATTATTTTCAGCATCTAATAGTTCAAATGCTTTTTCAAAAGTTTGCTTACTGGCTTCATATTGTTTGTTTGCTTGTTCTAAACGCGCCTTTTCTAATAGATACAACGCTGCATCATTACTTTTAGCTTTTTTTTCAAATAATTCTTGCGTTGGTGCCGATATCGGTTGAGTCAAAGATGAACGAAAATTTTGAGCCGTATCCGTATAGTTATCAAATAAACCAGCATGTGCTTGAGTTGTTAAACCAGAAATCGATAAACTTATGCAACTGATGAATAAGAGTGAAAGCTTTGGTTTTAATAATAAAGATGACATATAAACCCCTGTAAAAATACAAAATGTATTAAAAAATTATATAAATATACAAAAAGTTATAAATAATTAACAGGGATTTAAGGAGATATTTAATAAATATTTTTATTTTATAAAGTAAAAGATTTTTTTTATTAGTATAAGTTTTTGAAACATAATATTTATTTTGATTCATTCAAATATTATTTGAATGAATCTTTTAATTTATCTTTTTGATAAAAAAATATTGGTCAATCGATTTAAAAACTGTGGACTAATGCTTGAGAGTTGATACATCAGCTTAGTTTTGATACCTACAGGGGTATGCGTTGGAATCAGGGCATGATCTTTTTGTTGTGCTAGATGTAATACTTGTTTTGCTACATCAGCGGGGGTTAAATCTACGCCAATATTTTGAATACTGCCCGCATCCATATTCTTCACCATATTGGTTTGTACAAATAAAGGCATTACATCGAGTACACGAATATTATATTTTTGCCACTCTACATCTAAGGCTTCTGTTAAACCACGAACAGCAAACTTACTTGCTGAATATGAGGCTAAATCTGCTTGTCCATAAATTGCTGAAGCTGAAGAAAGATTAATTACACGAGCAAAACTCGCTTTTTCTAGATGGGGTAACCCAGCATGGCAACCATTCAGAACGCCTTTGATATTGATATCCACAGTGCGATGATGGGATTGAATTGACGTCTCTTCAAATGCGCCAGAGTATAAGATTCCAGCGTTGTTAATTAAAATATTCAGTTCGCCTGCCCAATTTTTAAAATCTTGTAGTGCTATTTTCCACTGACGAAAGTTACTGACATCTAAATAACCCGCTTTAGCATTTTCACCAAGTTCGTTGGCTAAACGAAGCGCTTGCTCATCATTAATATCATAAATACCGACTTTGTAACCATGACGATGAAAGATACGTGCAATCTCAGCACCAATTCCTTGTGCTGCCCCGCTAATAAATACGCTATGTTGCATTGCTTTCCCTTGCTTTATCATATTTCTTTAATCGGCGTATATTACGCATAAGCAGGTTCAAGCTGCAACATTTTGGTGTATTTGGAGGAATTCATGGAAAAGTTATTAGAAATCATGCACGAATTAAGACAAAAGTGTCCATGGGATCAACAACAAACACCAAATAGTTTGACGCGTTATGCGATCGAAGAAGCTTATGAGGTGGAAGCTGCGATTCGAGAGGGCGATCTAAATGAAATTCGTAATGAGTTAGGCGATTTGTTATTGCAGGTCGTGTTCCAATCTCAGATGTATAGTGAACAAGGCGCATTTAACTTCCATGATGTGGTAGATGCAATTAGTGAAAAATTAATTCGTCGTCATCCACATGTATTTCAAGCTGAAAAATATCAAAATTTAGATCCAAAACAAGTCAGTGAACTATGGAAACAAATTAAGCAACAAGAAAAACAAGGTAAGGCTCAATCTCGACTAGATGACGTGAAACATGCGCCAGCATTGGTACAGGCACATGAGATTCAAAAAAAAGCAGCGCAGTTGGGTTTTGATTTTGAAACAGTTGAAGATGCTTATGGGAAGTTAAATGAGGAATTAGAGGAATTACAACAGGCAATAAAAACTAAAAAAACTGATGAAATACAAGAAGAATTTGGAGATTGTCTATTTTCTTTAATTAACATAGGACGTAAAATTGGCGTGTCGAGTGAGACTGCATTATTGGCAACGATTCATAAATTTAGAAGCCGATTTGCATATATTGAACAACAAGCACAAAGACAAAATAAAGACTTGCAAGAAATGAGTTTGGCAGAAATGGATGAACTCTGGGAGCAAGCAAAACGACACTTAAAACTTCAGGGGAAATCCAATGAATTTGCCGCAACCACGCAGCAAACATAACTTTATTCTGTTTATTTTTATATTTTTAAGCTGCTTTGTTTGTGCGAGTGCACAGCCATTTGATCAATCCTATGAAAAATGGAAAGCTCAACAACAAGCACGTGATCAGCAATTAGCGAAGCAGCCTAACAATAATTATTATTTATCAAGACCTACGCCACAGAAAAGCTCCCAGCAAGTTTCATCCTCTACCAATATTCAGGGCGATAAGATTAGTTTGAACCAAGCAAATTTACAGCAGTTACAGACTTTAAATGGCGTTGGTGAAAAAAAGGCTCAGGCAATTGTTGAATATCGCCAAAAGAATGGTGGTTTTAAAACGGTAGATGAGTTGGTCAATGTCAAAGGAATTGGTCCAAAATTACTTGAAAAAAATAAAGCACGCTTAGCATTATAGGATAAAAATAAAGATGATATTGCAATTAAAACATACTGATCTGTTGAAACTTCAACAGAATAAATTGCCCTTTGAGTGTGTTAGAGCTATGATTAGCGACAAATTGTTATTTACGTCCTGACGTAGGAGACAGTGTCTTTTGCAAACTTTGCGTGCGTCAAAATGTGGTTTGTCCACAGCCCAACTCCCTTCTTCAATATTAGATGTAATCGATAGCCTAACGAAAGCAGGCTATGAGGCATATATTGTGGGCGGCGGTGTTCGCGATATGATGTTAGGTCTTAATCCTAAGGATTTTGATGCTGTCACCAATGCAACACCAGCACAAGTGAAAGAAGTTTTTGGTCGACGTTGCCGAATTATTGGTCGACGTTTCGAATTAGCACATGTTTATTCTGGTCGCGAACTGATTGAAGTCGCAACTTTCCGTGCTCCTCCCAAAAAAGCAGTCACCAGTGCTTCTGGTATGATCCTGCGAGATAATAATTGGGGAACCATTGAGCAGGATTTCGCGCGCCGTGATTTTTCCATCAATACCCTGTATTACCAGCCACGTAAAGGCATCGTACTTGATTTTTGTCATGCGGTTGATGATATTAAAACCCGTACCCTGCGTTTTTTGGGAGAGCCTGCCCAGCGTTTTGAGGAAGACCCTGTACGCATGCTGCGAGCATTGCGTTTCGCCGCAAAACTGAATTTCCAGATTGACCAATCCATTCTTGATGTTTTCAGTGTTGAGATGACGCAGTTGTTGCGGGATGTCTCACCGCACCGCCTATATGACGAGTCACAAAAACTATTTACCATGGGGCACCTGACGCAGGTCTTGCCAATGCTGATAGAGTTTGGTGTTTGGAAGCAATTATTTGCTGAAATTCCTCCAAATCTAACAGCTTTCATCGAACGTGCAGCTAAAAATACTGATCAACGAATTCAAATTGGTAAGACCATTAATCCCGCATTTTTTTATGCAGTATTGTTATGGAAGCCTTTCTTAGAGCGTTGTGATTTTTATTTAAATAAAGGGGTTGTTCCTGCTGAAGCACGTGCCCAAGCTGGTTTAGATGTATTGAAACGTCAAGCCACACGTACCATTATTCCTCGTTTTGCTGAAACTTTTATTCGTGAAGTATGGGAAATGCAAACCCGTTTGCTCAATCCAAAACCACAGCAAATTGAAGCTTTAGCTGGACATGCACGTTTTCGTGCAGGCTTTGACTTCTTGTTGTTACGTGAGAAATCAGGTGATAGCAGTACCGAAGGCATGGGTATTTGGTGGGAAGCTTACCAAGAAATGTCAATCGATCAAAAAGAAGTCGCAATTCGTCAATACAACCGTCAACGTAGTAAAACACGCCGTAAGACAGTTGAAGTTGATGAGCCAAAGACCACTGAGATTGAGCCTTTGGTCAATGTCCCTGAGCCTAGAAGCCGCCGTGCCAAGAAAGAACGTGTTAGAGCAGATGAATCAACTAGCCGTTTTATTGAAAAAGCGACTGCCGTTTCAGGACAAATCAATGCAGATCATCCGATCCTTAAGCGTAAGCGTGTACAACGTGATCTCAGCCAAGTGGTTTTTGGACCGACGCAATGACTATTCGTACCTATATCGGTTTAGGCAGTAACTTAGGCGATTCACAACAGATTCTTAGCGAAGCTGTTGTGAAGTTGGCTAGTTTAGGTTCGGTAAAAGTTTCAAGGCTTTATCAAAGTCCGCCGATGGGTCCTCAGGACCAGCCAAATTATCTAAATGCCGTTGTTCAATTGGACACGACACTTGAAGCACTTGCCTTATTAGACCAATTACAACAATTTGAGCAAGAAGCAGGTCGTATTCGTTTAAGGCGATGGGGAGAGCGCACGCTTGATTTGGATCTATTGATTTATGGTCAAGAGCAGATTCAAAATGAACGTTTGACCGTACCACATATTGGTATTTTAGAGCGTGATTTTGTGATCCTTCCCTTATTAGATTTAGATGCTCATTTACAGTTAAATGGGCACTCATTAAAAGATTTAGAACTAGTGCAGCAAGCAAACTTAACTGTAATCGCAGATCAATCTTGGGCAACTGCTTAAGATTGTTTCGTTCTGGAAATGCCTGCAGAGGATATCATCATGATTAGTCTAAGTGACTTAAGAAAATTTAAAGCTGATGGACGTAAGTTCTCATGTCTTACTTGTTACGATGCAAGTATGGCTAAAGCGATGGAATTGGCTGAAATTGATACAATTTTAATTGGTGATTCTCTAGGAATGGCGATTCAAGGAAGAGATTCTACACTTCCTGTGACAGTTGAAGATATGGTTTATCATACAGCAGCTGTACGTCGTGGTAATTCGCACGCTTTAATTATGACTGATCTACCATTTATGAGTTATGCAACGCTTGAAGATGGTCTAAAAAATGCCAAAGCCGTGATGCAAGTAGGCGCACAAATGGTCAAGATTGAAGGCGGTGCTTGGCTAAGTGAATTAGTCCAAGTTTTGACACGTAATGGTATTCCTGTCTGCGTGCATTTGGGTTTAACGCCACAATCAGTACACGTATTCGGCGGCTATAAACTTCAAGCACGAACGCGTGAAGCAGCAGATCAATTAATTGCGGATTGCCAAGCTGTGGTTGATGCAGGTGCTGCGGTATTATTATTAGAGTGTGTTCCAGCTCAGTTAGGCAAGGAAATTGCTGAACTATTTCCTAATACGCCAGTGATTGGTATTGGTGCAGGCAATGAAACCGACGGACAAGTCTTGGTGGTACAAGACATGCTTGGTTTAACTTTTGGTCGCGTTGCGCGTTTTGTGCGTAATTTTATGAAAGAACAAGCGGGCGAAACCGCAATTCTGGACGCCTTTAAGGCCTATCATGCTGCTGTTCAAAATCAATCATTTCCAGCGAAAGAACATACTTTTCAAGTTGAGCTCTAACTCATGAAAACAGAAACAACAATACAAGGCCTAACCGCATCATTAGCACCGGCAAGAACAACAAAAAAATTAATTGGTTTTGTGCCAACTATGGGGAATTTGCATGAAGGTCATTTGACTTTGGTGCGCGCTGCAAAAAAAATCTGTGATGTCGTGGTGGTGAGTATTTTTGTTAACCCAATCCAGTTTGGTGCGGGTGAAGATTTTGATAGCTATCCACGTACCTTAGAACAAGATAGTCGTTTGTTGGCAGATGTAGGGTGTGACATTATTTTTGCCCCTTCTGTCGATCAAATGTATAGCAAGCAGCCTCGTTTAACCAATATTAGTGTTAGTCAAATTACCAATGATTTATGTGGTCAATCGCGTCCAGGTCATTTTGATGGCGTGGCGGTTGTTGTCACTAAACTATTCAATATTGTACAACCTGATTATGCTTTTTTTGGAGAAAAAGATTACCAACAATTGGCTGTAATTCGTCAGTTGGTGCAGGATTTAAATATTCCATTAGAAGTCATCGGTGTACCAATTGTACGAGCAGCAGATGGTTTGGCTTTAAGTTCACGCAATGGTTATTTGTCTGAAGAGCAACGAAGTATTGCGCCAAAAATTTATCAGTTGTTAAAACAAGCTGAGGTTGGATTGGGAGAGGGGCAATCACTTTCGCAAGTGTTAGCAAATATCTCAACGGAATTGACACAAGCTGGATTTGTTGTGGATTATGTAGAGGCTCGTCAACCTAATTTGCAACCAATTGAAGAGTTTGATCGTGATTTAGTTTTATTTATTGCGGCTAAATTGGGTTCAACACGTTTGATTGATAATTTACACATTAATTTCAAAACATAAAATAAATTAAAGGGCGATATGCGATGAAGCGTATTCTTATCGTGACAGGACAGTCAGGTTCAGGAAAATCATCTGCATTACAGGTGCTTGAAGATTTGGGCTATTATTGTATAGATAATTTACCTTTGGCATTATTGCCTGAAATTGTGTCAAAACTGGATCATGAGAATAATCTTGAGCAGTTGGCGCTGGGCGTTGATATCCGTAGTACCCGTGCCGATATGCAGGAGTTTGACCATGTTTTTGAACAATTGCAAAAACATGGTACCGTGGATATCATTTATTTAACCACGCAAGATCAGGATTTAGTTGCACGGTTTAGCTCTTCGCGTAGACCGCATCCCTTAGCAAATCGTTTTAATAGCCTGTTGCAATGTATACAGGAGGAAAAACAGTTGCTGATACCGATCCAGTTTCGTTCCACCGTGCATATTGATACCACAGATAAAAGTGTCCATGATTTAAAGCATATTTTGCTGACCAAACTGGGGCAGTCAGACAAGTTGATTGTGATTCTACAATCCTTTGGCTATAAACATGGCATTCCGCTTGATGCCGATTATGTATTTGATGTGCGTCATTTACCTAATCCGCATTGGGATTTAGAGTTGCGTCGTCTTTCTGGGTTGGATGATCCCGTCTGCCGTTTTTTAGAAAGCAATCAGCAAACCAATGAAATGTTTACCGATATTTATAACTTCTTGGAAAAATGGTTGCCAGCTTTTGCGGAAGGGCATCGACATTACATGACCATTTCAGTGGGATGTACAGGTGGGCAACATCGTTCAGTTTATATCGTGGATAGACTCAAACAGGCTCTTAAGGCAAAATGGACTGTCCAAATCTTACATAGAGAAATGAAGCACTGGTCATGATAGACACAACAATTGATGTAATTAATAAACTCGGCTTACATGCGCGTGCATCTGGTAAACTGATTGAAGTCACAACTAAATTTAGCTCTTCGATACAAATCGGCAAGGGTGATAAATTGGTTGATGCAAAAAATATTATGTCATTGTTGATGTTGGGTGCTGGTAAAGGCACAACATTAAGATTGGTGATTGATGGTGCTGATGAAGAAAAAGCACGGGAAGAAATTCAAACGCTGTTCGCAGCAAAATTTTATGAGGCAGAGTAATCGTGGCACGTGGTACCCAACAACGTTATACAGATGAAGATTTTGAGTCATTAGAAGGACGTGCGAGTAGAACCGAGCAAAAAAAAGCTGTGCAACGTATGGCTGCTTTAGGTGAGCAATTGGCTCAACTCAATCCAAAACAAATTCAAAAGCTTCCTGTCGATGAGCGTTTGATTGATGCATTACTTGAAGTGCAGAAGATCAGTTCATTTGAAGCACGCCGTCGTCAGTTTCAACGTGTTGGTAAGTTATTGCGTAATGAAAATGAAACCACGATTTTATCTTATTTGACACCGCAACAAGGTGCTAAAAAACAAATGCAATTGATGCGTTGGGTCGATCGAATGATTGATCAAGGTGATCCAATCATTAATGAGTTTAGTAAAGTGTTTAATGCTTCTGAACGCCATACTTTGCGTCAGCATGTTTTACGCATTCATCGAGATATCAAACAGCAGGTGAGTGAAGAAGAACTTGCCGCATCCAAGCTCAAATTTGTGAACTATGTACAGCAAGTCGCCTTGTTATCTGATCAAGGTTAAAGCCAAAAAGAAGTTTCAGTTGAAACTTCTTTTTATTTTTAGGCATTAATTCTCAAACGAAATGCTAGCTCGTTCTTTTGCCCACTCTCTTAAAATAAATTTTTGTAATTTGCCTGTTGATGTTTTTGGAATCTCAGTAATCACGACATCTTTGGGAACTTTAAAGCGAGCCAGTTCTTTTTGGCAATGTGCAATAATTTCTTCTGCGGAAGCAGATGCACCTTGCTTCAACTCAATAAATGCACAAGGCACTTCTTGCCAACGTTCATCAGGTTTTGCGACCACTGCGGCGGTGAGTACAGCAGGGTGGCGGTAAAGTACATCTTCGACTTCGAGCGATGAAATATTTTCGCCACCTGAAATGATAATATCTTTAGAGCGATCAGTAATTTTGGCATAACCATCAGGATGGCAAACGGCTAGATCTCCTGTATGAAACCAACCACCTTTAAAAGCTTCTTCAGTCGCTTGTGGATTTTTGAGATAACCTTTCATCACGATATTACCACGGAACATAATTTCGCCCATGGTTTGTCCATCATTCGGTACGGGTTGCATCGTTTCAGGATCAAGTACTCGCATACTGTCTTGGAGTGGATAAGGAACACCTTGACGAGAATGAAGTTGAGCCTGTTCTTGAATAGATAAGTCACTCCATCCTGCTTGCGAAGCACATAATGCCGATGGACCATAGGTTTCTGTCAAACCATATACATGATTAACATTAATTCCAATATGGCGCATACCTTCAATAATCGCAACGGGCGGGGCAGCTCCAGCAACCATGACTTCAACATGGTGGTTGAAAGCTGTTTTTTGTTCTGCTGGAGTATTGATGAGCATGGATAAGACAATTGGCGCACCGCAGAAATAATCGACTTTGTGTTCAGCGATATATTTAAAAATTAAAACTGGATCAACTCGACGTAAGCAAATATTGGTGCCGCCACTGGCAGCAATTGACCATGCAAAACACCAACCATTACAGTGAAATAGTGGTAGTGTCCATAGATAAACCGCACGAGGTTTCATACCACATGCCAAAATATTACTGGCCGCATTGAGATAAGCACCACGATGGTGATAAACCACACCTTTTGGATTGCCTGTGGTGCCTGAAGTATAATTCAGACTAATCGCATCCCATTCATCTTGTGGAAGTAGCCATTCAAATTCAGGGTTGCCTTCAGCTAACCACGATTCATATTCATATTGCCCAAGTGCAATTTGCTCACCTTCGTATTCCTGATCAAATACATCAATCACAATAATATCTTGAGTGATCAGCTTTAACGCTTCTTCAGCAAGTGATCTGAATTCTGGATCGACCAAAAGAACTTTTGATTCTGCATGAGCCAGCATAAAAGCAATGGTTTTGGCATCGAGACGAGTATTCAGCGTATTGAGTACTGCACCTGCCATTGGTACAGCGAAATGTGCTTCAATCATTGCAGGTACATTCGGCAAGAGTACCGAAACGGTATCATTCTTTTGAATTCCTAACTGAGTGAGCTGATGTGCAAACTGGCGACAACGTTGATAGCTTTGTTGCCATGTGATTTGACGTTCCCCATGAATAATGGCGGCTTGGTATGGATAAATATAAGCAGCACGTTCTAAATAACGTAAAGGTGATAAAGCAACGAAATTTGCAGGGGTTCTCGGTAATTCATCATATGCACTAACCATGTGTTTGCTCCATTTGTGTTTTTTTCATTTATATCTATATCAACATAGTGTGTCATTCAGTCTAAATCATTTAGGCTTTAGTCGGAGATGAAGCTTAATCAATCTAGGTTTTTATGATTCAAAGGTTTCATCCTCAACTAAACCTGTGTAAAATCTTGAATACTTTTTTATCCGCCGTTTTTTATCTTTTGAGGTTCGCCTCAATACATAATCTCGCGGTGATATGCTCCTTCGTATAGGGCATCACTCCTTAAGGATTTTATTATGCCAATTATTACTTTGCCAAATGGCGATCAAAAACAGTTTGATCAAGCCGTATCTGTGATGGACGTTGCATTAAGCATTGGTCCGGGTCTTGCGAAAAATACCGTAGCAGGTCGTGTTAATGATCGTCTAGTCGATGCTTCAGACTTGATTACCGAAGATGCAACTGTGCAAATTATCACGCCTAAAGATGAAGAAGGCGTAGAGATTATTCGTCACTCTTGCGCACATCTCGTTGGTCACGCTGTTAAGCAGCTGTTTCCAGAAGCAAAAATGGTAATTGGTCCAGTCATTGAAGAAGGTTTCTACTATGACATCTGGATGCCACGTCCTTTTACTTTAGATGATATGGCAGCGATTGAAGAGCGTATGAAAAAGCTCATCGATCAAGATTATGATGTCATTAAAAAAATGACACCACGTGATGAGGTGATTGCAGAATTCACAGCACGTGGCGAAGAATACAAATTGCGCTTGATCGCAGACATGCCGAATGAAACACAAATGGGCTTGTACTACCATCAAGATTATTTGGATATGTGCCGTGGTCCGCACGTACCAAATACCAAATTCTTAAAATCATTCAAGCTCACAAAAATCTCTGGTGCTTACTGGCGTGGTGATGCGAAGAATGAACAGCTTCAACGTATTTATGGTACGGCTTGGGCTGATAAAAAACAGTTAGCTGCATATATCAAACGTATTGAAGAAGCAGAAAAGCGTGACCATCGTAAAATTGGTAAAGCTTTAGATTTATTCCATATGCAAGAAGAAGCACCAGGAATGGTGTTCTGGCATCCAAATGGTTGGACAATCTATCAAGTGCTTGAGCAATACATGCGTAAAGTTCAGCAAGACAATGGCTACCTAGAGATTAAAACGCCGCAAATCGTCGATTTTACGCTTTGGGAAAAATCTGGTCATGCAGCCAACTACGCAGACAACATGTTTACAACTCATTCAGAGAGTCGTAACTATGCTGTTAAGCCAATGAACTGTCCTTGTCACGTACAAGTGTTTAACCAAGGCTTGAAATCTTACCGCGATTTACCAATTCGTTTGGCTGAGTTTGGTTCTTGTCATCGTAATGAGCCATCAGGTTCTTTACACGGGATTATGCGTGTTCGTGGCTTTACCCAAGATGATGCACATATTTTCTGTACCAAAGAACAAATTGGTCAAGAAGTTGCTGACTTTATTAAGCTGACTTTAGATGTTTATAAAGACTTCGGCTTTGAAGAAGTGCAAATGAAACTTTCTACACGTCCTGAAAAACGTGTCGGTGATGATGCACTTTGGGATTTAGCTGAAAAATCTTTGGCGGATGCTTTAGATAACGCAGGCTTAGCTTGGGATTTGCAACCTGGTGAAGGTGCATTTTATGGTCCGAAAATTGAATTTTCATTGAAAGATTGCTTAGGCCGTGTATGGCAGTGCGGTACGATTCAATGTGACTTCAACTTACCAATTCGCTTAGATGCGTCTTATGTCACTGAAGACAACGATCGTGATCAACCAGTCATGCTTCATCGTGCAATTCTTGGTAGTTTTGAGCGTTTTATTGGTATACTAATTGAACACTATGCGGGCTTTATGCCGCCGTGGTTAACACCAATTCAAGCGTGTGTTATGAATATTACTGATTCACAAGCAGAAGCATGTGAACAAGTGGTTGCAAAACTCAAAGAAAATGGTCTTCGTGCTATTTCTGACTTGAGAAATGAAAAGATCGGATTTAAGATTCGTGAGCGTACCCTAGAGCGTATTCCTTACCTTCTAGTTCTTGGTGATCGAGAAGTTGAAGAAGGTACTGTTAATGTGCGTACTCGCTCAGGAAAAAATTTAGGTACTATGTCAGTAGATGCATTTATTGACCTAGTGAAATCTGCCGTTGCCGAACGCGGCCGGTACATTGTGGAGTAATAAAGATTAAACAGCCTGACCGTAACCAGCAACAAGGTGCTAAAAGTAACCGTCCTGCAATTAACGAAGAGATCCGTGCGAAAGAAGTACGCCTCGTCGCTGCAGATGGAGAACAAAAAGGTGTTGTTTCATTAACTGAGGCATTACGTGCTGCTGAAGAAGCTAATCTTGACCTTGTTGAGATTGTTGCTAATGCAGAACCGCCTGTTTGTAAAATCATGGACTACAACAAGCACTTATTTGACTTAAAGCAAAAGCAAAAAGATGCGAAGAAAAAACAGCATCAAGTGCAAGTGAAAGAAATCAAGTTACGTCCTGCAACGGACGTAGGTGATTACCAAGTAAAATTGCGTGCAATTTTACGTTTCCTTGAAGAAGGAAATAAGGTGAAAATTACCTTGCGTTTCCGTGGTCGTGAGATGGCACATCAACAGCTTGGTTTGGCTCAATTGCAAAAAATTGAAGCTGACGTTGCTGAATTTGGCGTAGTTGAACAAGCGCCGAAGATGGAAGGTCGTCAGATGGGCATGTTACTTGGTCCTAAAAAGAAAAAGTAATCATCCAATCATCAAAAAAGCCCTGCTCGAATAGCAGGGCTTTTTTGATTTAAAGCATAATTACTGAGTACTTACAGTTTTTTCTGTAGAATCAGGCTGATCAAGTAAAAGTTTTTTCTTACCAATTGGGATTTCGCGTGGAAGTTTCTCTTCTGGTATGATTCGTTCCAACTCAATAACCAATAAACCATTCTCATAATCAGCTTGTTGAACTTCAATATGTTCATCTAAGCGTAAAGACAATTTAAAGGCACGACGCGCGATTCCTTTATGCAGATATTCAGTTGTTTCTTTCTGAACAACCTCAGGTTTACCTGAAATGGTAAGAAGCTGATTTTCTAGACTCAGTCCTAATTCCTCTAGGCTAAAACCTGCGGTAGCCACCACAATGCGATAACGGTTTTCACCAGATTTCTCTATGTTATATGGAGGGTAATTGGGTGTATCACTTTGCATGGCGTAGTCAATAAAATCATTTAAACGGTCAAATCCAATGCTACGACGAAATAAAGGATGAAGATTTAGATTACTCATGATTAGAACCTCCTGAGGTCAGCAAAGTTTTAAAAATAAGAAGATAAAACTTAAACCTGCCATGTATAAACATCGACAGAATGTTAAAAATCGTCATTTCTAACACAATAATTAATATATGTTTGGGTTTAAAAAATTCAAGTTAAAGATCTATTTTTTTAAATAAACTTTATATATAATTGATAATTATAAAAAATTATTTTTAATGTGCAGAACTTGTTGTTTTTTTTTAAATCTATTAAGGTGTGTAAAGAGCCACCATCTACGGTGTATGGAGAATAATTTTAAAATGATTGATCTTTATTATTGGGGAACACCCAATGGACATAAAATAACCATTGCACTTGAGGAAATGGGCTTGGATTATCAAATTTTTCCAATTAATATTTTGGAAAATGATCAGTTCCAACCTGATTTTTTACGTATTTCGCCAAATAATAAAATTCCAGCGATTGTTGATCAAAATGGACCGCGAGGTGAACCGATTTCTGTATTTGAATCAGGTGCGATCCTACAATATTTAGGTCGGAAGACTGGATTATTCTATCCTACGGATGAACAAGAGCGAGTTGAAGTAGAGCAATGGTTAATGTGGCAAATGGGTGGGTTTGGTCCAATGCTAGGGCAAAATCATCATTTTAATAAATTTGCACCTGAACGTATTCCTTATGCAATTGATCGTTATATCAATGAGACTAAGCGCCTTTACACTGTTTTAAATAAGCAATTGATTGGTCAGAAGTTCGTGGCGGGTGAGTATTCAATTGCCGATATGGCAATCTTGCCTTGGGCATTGCGTTATGAATGGCAAGGCATTCAGCTTGAAGATTATCCATATGTGCAAGACTATATTGAACGCTTAACGGCGCGTTCTGCGATACAAAAAGCTTTATCGATCCAAGTCTAATATTTTACCGTGTTTAAGTTTGCCTCATGAGTTATTGGTTGTTGTTTATATCTGCTTTTGGGGCTGCGACATTATTACCCTTACAGTCGGAAGCAGTATTAATAACCTTATTGATACAAGGGCTTTCTAATCCACTTTATCTGATCTTGGTTGCAACCATTGGAAATGTCTTGGGTTCATGTGTGAACTGGTGGTTAGGACTGAAAATTGAAGATTTTAAGGATAAAAAATGGTTTCCTATTTCAGAACAGCGCTTAGCACAAGCACAACAGATCTATCATAAATATGGTTTTTATTCGCTGCTACTGAGTTGGACACCTGTGATTGGTGATCCGATTACTTTGATTGCGGGATTGATGAAAGAAAATTTTTGGCGATTTTTATTGATTGTCACCATCGCCAAAGGTGGGCGTTATTTAACATTGTATGTGTTATATCTTGGAGTTTTTTGAAAAAAGGGAAAGTTTGACTTTCCCTAAAACCTTTAATGATCAGTAACTTTAGTCATATCGACTTTAAATAAATCGCTGGTTTTCAACCAACAGTAAGTTACAACTGCAAGCGTCATACAACCACCAAATATGGTCGCGGTGATTGTTCCGAGATACTTGGCTGCCAGACCTGATTCAAAAGCCCCGAGTTCATTACTCGATGAAACGAACATTCCATTTACCGCAGCCACTCGACCTCGCATATTTTCAGGTGGGAAAATTTGTAGCACAGTTTGACGAACTACGACAGAAACACTGTCACAAGCACCAGTCATGGCTAAGGCAAATAGTGATAGCCATATATTGTTTGAAAAGGCGAACAGAATGGTAAAAATACCAAAGCCAGCGACAGCCAATAACATATTCCGCCAAGCGTGGTGCATTGGTGGGAATTTGGTCAGGACAATCATAGTAATCAGTGCGCCGATCGAAGGGGCGGCGCGTAGATAACCTAAACCTTCAGGGCCGACCTTTAAGATTTCTTCTGCAAAAATGGGCAATAATGCAATCACACCGCCAAAGAGTACCGATACCAAGTCTAGTGAGATTGCCCATAAAACAATTTTGGTTTTCCAAATAAAGCGGAAACCATCGGTCAGGCTTTGTAAGACATTCTCAGTTTCCATTTTGGGGAATGTTCGTTTTTGTAAGCAATTAATCAAAATAAAGCAGATTGCCAATAATGTTGATACTGCAAAAAGGCTCGTTTCGCGTCCCAGAAATGCCAACATAAAACCACCCAACATTGGCCCAATAATGACACCACTTTGCCAGCCGATCGTGGTCCAAGTGGCACCATTTGCATACAGTTCGCGTGGAATTAAAAAGGGTTTGAGTGAGGTTGCTGATGGATTGTAAAAACCTCGAATAGTACCCAAGGCAAATATGACAGCATAAATGCCCCAAGAAAGTGTGCTAATACCAATTTTTTCTAAGCCATGGAAATGGAATAAGCCCCAAAGAACCAAAGGTAAAGGAATGGAAAAGAATAAACAGACCTTCATAATGCTTTGTTTATTCAGTTTATCTGCAAAATAACCACCCCATAAAGAAAGCGTGATAAATGGGATTGCTTCAGCCAAACCAATAAAACCCAAGGTTAGGGGATCACGAGTGATTTGATAGAGTGAATAAGCAACAATAATTTCCTGAATTAAAATTGCCAGTGTTAAGCAAAATTGATTCAAGGTCACAATAGAGAAATCTCGATACCGTAACGCGGCGAATGCATCATTCTGAATATTCATAAGAATAAAGATTTAATAATTTGATTCTATTATAGGCGCTAATTTTGTGGATTTTTCTCATAATTTGAGAATTAATTATGGAAAATAACGTTTGAGAAAAATAAAGTAGTTGATGTTAAAAAATGAGCATTTTACTTTTGTTTTAAAGGCAGATGCTATATGATACTGCCTTCCTTACCTGCAGGTCGATTTGCAATAGTGCAAACGAGCCGAACAGGTGCCCAAAAGAGGTTACTATGGCTAAGTTAAAAACTCGCCGTGGTGCAGCTAAACGCTTTAAAGCGACTGCAAACGGTTTCAAGCGCAAACAAGCATTCAAGCGCCACATTTTGACCAAAAAATCTGCTAAGCGTATCCGTCAATTGCGCGGTTGTGTAATGGTTCACGTAAGTGACGTTGCATCAGTTCGTGCTATGTGCCCATACATCTAAGGAGATTATAAATGGCTCGTGTAAAACGTGGTGTACAGGCTCATCGCCGTCACAAAAAAATTCTTGCTCGCGCTAAAGGTTACTATGGTGCTCGTTCACGCGTTTACCGCGTAGCGTTCCAAGCAGTAATCAAAGCTGGCCAATATGCTTACCGTGACCGCCGTCAAAAGAAACGTCAATTCCGTGCTTTATGGATTGCGCGTATCAATGCTGGTGCTCGTCTTAACGGTTTGTCTTACAGCCGTATGATCGATGGCTTGAAAAAAGCTCAAGTGATCATCGACCGTCGCGTATTAGCTGACATCGCTATGCATGATGCAGTTGCATTTGCTGCTTTAGCTGAAAAAGCTAAAGGCGCATTAGCTGCATAAGCTTAGAGATTCAAAGAAGGCCGCTTTTTAGCGGTCTTTTTTATTTTTAGTGAATTGGATTTTCAATAATAGATAATAATCAGAGATATATGATGCAAGACGAAAATTTTTTAAATGATTTAATTCAACAAGTCCAGCAAGGTCGCCCATTTAAATATTTATATTTCTGGAGACATACTCCAAAGCAAAACAATCATGTGGATAAAAGTTGTTTTAGCCAGTGGTTTTCATTACCATTTAAACAGGAGGGTGTTGAATATCTCACAGCAGAACATTATATGATGGCGCAAAAAGCAAAACTCTTTAACGATGATGAGATATTTCAACAGATTTTGAAGGTCACCACCCGAATGAAGCAAAACAGCTCGGTCGGAAAGTACAGCATTATGACGAGCAGTTGTGGCAGGAAAAGCGTTTTGAGATCGTAGTACAGGCAAATTGGGCTAAATTTTCACAGCATCCTGAGCTAAGAGATTTTCTACTTACTACGCATGATCGTATTTTGGTTGAAGCATCGCCCGTTGATCAGATTTGGGGGATTGGAATGGCACAAGATCACGAGCATATTCAAGACCCGAACCTATGGCAGGGGTTAAACTTACTTGGATTTGCTCTGATGCAGGTTCGGTCTCAATTTCTGGCTCATTAATATTGAGCCTTTGAGAAGAAGCTATACTCTGTACTTATTGTATAGCCCTTATAGTCTGCTCAAACATGCTGATGTTATGGCGATACGATTTGATTCAATATCTAAATCTGGTTCTATCAACATCTATGAATGTGACTGAGCGCTTGATGGAAGTTATAGTCCAAAATAATAAGCAACCAAACAAATAATCACGGTTAATATAATCAATTTAATCACGCCAGACGCACCTACTTTATGATGGTGGGACTTATTAATCTGATGTGGAATTTCCATGGTTCGGTCAATGATTTCAGGTTCTTCTGCCGTAAGTTGAGCCGTTTGGTAGTGATTTGCGGTTTTTACAATCAGCTTGGCAAATAAGTCATCCGTTTTTTGTGAAAAATTACGGAGATTAATCTGTTCTTCAGGGCTAATTAACTCACCTGTAGTCGTATAAGGATGCTTTCTTTGTTGTTCTAAATAATCAGTTAATGCTTGTGTGCGATGTAATAATCGATGTGCACAATCCGCTGGATAATCTGTTGGAATCAATGCTAATTGTTTGCTAGAAAGATGTGTAAGATCAGCTTCATAACCATAAAAAGGCAAATCTTGTTGTTCTGGCTCTGGAAAATGTTCAGCATATTTACTATCGAACAGTTCTTTCTCCAAGACAATGGCAGCCTGATTCCAATTTATCTTCTGTAAGTCAGCATCAATTTTTTTGGCGAATTTATCATTCAACTCATAACGCCAAAATACTTCTTGGTGGAGTGTTGTTTGTTGAGATGCCGGCGCATCAAAGGCTTGATCACTGTTATCCCATTCAGCCAGTTCATGGCCACAGATCCATGCGGTTTTTTTATTGCCTTGATGGCTCACAATAAAATGCGCAAAGGGAAGCAGCTCTACGTTAGCATTTGGATTTTGCTCATCATTCAGTACGCTAGATAAATGTAGGCTGAGTTTTTTAATACCTTGTTTTTTTAAGCCTTCAAGCCAAATCTGGAAATGTTGTGCCAACAGGTGTTGAGAGAGTAAGTCTCTAAAAATCAGTCGATTTTGATTGAAAATCGGATGTTCAACCCAACGGCTAAAATTGAGATTTCCTGCTAAATATTCATTGCCATAAGTCACTAGTGTAAGCTGTTGTTTCCAGATTTGATCAAGCGCCATCGTTATTCTTTCTCATTGACGATATCGGTATCTTATACATTTTATTCAATTGTTGAGTAATTTTTCAGAAATTTTAGTTGATCTGCTTAGGTATCTTGTTGTTTTATTTTTGCATCTTTATTTTCAAAAGTACGTTATTTAAACCGCTGTTTATTTTCATCAAACTGGTAAAAAGCTGATAAACTATAGCGTTTTATTATATTTCTATATTTTGTTGCTTTGAGAGTTACTATGTCACTGGAAGCCCTGACCACTGAAGCGCTTGCTGCCATTGCAGCGGCTCAAGACCTTGCTGCACTCGATCAAGTTCGTGTGCAATTTACAGGGAAGAAAAGCCAGCTTGCAGAGCAGTCGAAAGCACTTGGAAAAATGGATCCTGAAGAGCGAAAAGTACAAGGTGCTGCGATTCATGCTGTGCGTGAAGCAATCAATACGGCTTTGACTGAGCGTCAACAGACATTACAACAAGCTGAACTTGCAAAAAAATTAGCAAGTGAAACCATTGATATTACTTTACCGGGCCGCGGTCAGCGCATGGGAAGTATTCATCCTGTTACTCAAGTACAAGAGCGTATTTGCCAATTCTTTACTAAAGCAGGTTTCCAAATAGCACATGGTCCAGAAGTTGAAGATGATTATCACAACTTTGAAGCCTTAAATATTCCGGGACATCACCCAGCCCGTGCGATGCATGACACTTTCTACTTTGATGCAACCCATTTGCTTCGTACCCATACTTCAGGCGTGCAAATTCGAACCATGGAAACCAGTCAGCCGCCAATTCGTATCGTGTGTCCTGGCCGTGTTTATCGTTGTGACTCAGATCAAACCCATTCGCCAATGTTCCATCAGATCGAAGGTTTGTACGTTGCTGAAAATACCAGCTTTGCTGAGTTAAAAGGTTTATTGATTAACCTACTCAATGAGTTCTTTGAAAAAGATTTAAAAGTACGTTTCCGTCCATCTTACTTTCCATTTACAGAGCCAAGTGCAGAAGTGGATATTATGGATGAACGTGGTCGTTGGTTAGAAGTTTTAGGCTGTGGCATGGTGCATCCAAATGTATTGCGTGCCGCAGGAATTGATCCTGATAAATACAAAGGCTTTGCCTTTGGTCTAGGGGTAGAACGTTTTGCAATGTTGCGTTATGGCATCAATGATTTGCGTATGTTCTACCAAAATGACGTGCGTTTCTTACGCCAATTTGCCTAAACAGTTTTTCAGGATTAAAGAAGGTTTATACAAATGAAAATTAGTGAAAATTGGTTACGCAGCTGGGTAAATCCAGCGATTGATAGCGATACATTGTCTGATCAATTGACCATGTTGGGTTTGGAAGTTGATGAGTTAGCACCTGTTGCAAAACCGTTTACTGGTGTGGTTGTTGGTGAAGTCCTTACGGTTGAACAACATCCAGATGCGGATCGTTTACGTGTGACCACGATTAATATTGGTTCGGGTGAAGCCTTACAGATTGTCTGTGGTGCGCCAAATGTTCGTGTGGGCATGAAAGCTCCTGTTGCAACTATCGGTGCAGTATTGCCAGGTGATTTCAAAATTAAAAAAGGCAAGCTCCGTGGTGTTGAATCACAAGGTATGCTCTGTGGTGCTTCTGAAATTGATTTAGAAGACAAAATTGATGGTTTGTTAGAGTTGCCTGCTGATGCACCAGTGGGGATGAATATTCGTGAATATTTAAAGCTTGATGACAATGTCATTGATATCAGTATCACACCAAACCGTGGTGACTGCTTTAGTATCCGCGGGATTGCCCGTGAAATCGCAGTGATCAATCAGTTAAAGGTGAATGAGCCTGAGATCCAGTCTATACCTGCAACAATCACAGATGAGAAAGCAGTAACGATTAGCACGGAAGGTACACCACGTTATTTGGGTCGTATTATCAAAAATGTCAATGTCAAAGCGCCGACACCGGAATGGATGGAACAGGCATTGGCACGCTCAGGCATTCGTACGCATAGTATTTTGGTGGATATTACTAACTATGTATTACTCGAGCTTGGTCAACCGATGCATGCCTTTGACTTGGCAAAAATCGAAGGTTCGATTCAAGTGCGCCAAGCGCAGCCACAAGAAAAACTGACTTTGCTCAATGATCAAGAAGTTGAACTGCAAGATGACATGATGGTTATTGCAGATGATCAGAAAGTATTGGCAATGGCAGGCATTATGGGCGGGCTGGATTCATCGGTAACTGATGAGACTCAAGATATCTTCCTCGAAAGTGCGTTCTTTGCGCCTTTAGCTATTGCAGGGCGTGCTCGTCGTTTCGGTTTGCATACTGACTCATCACAGCGCTACGAACGTGGCGTTGACTTTGAATTGCCGATGATTGCTATGCACCGTGCTTCTGAGCTGATTCAAGCCTTTGCTGGTGGTGAATTTGGTCCAATTACCGTTGCCGAGCAAGAGGCTTTATTGCCGAAACGTGAAGCGATTGTATTGCTACAAGCACAGGTTGATCAGTTGTTAGGCTATCAAGTTGCTGGTGATTTTATTGCGGATGCGTTAACACGGTTGGGCTGTGTGGTTGAAAGCAAAGCTGAAGGTGAGTGGAGCGTAGTTCCACCATCACATCGCTATGATATGGCAATTTATCAAGACTTGATTGAAGAAGTTGCACGTATTCACGGCTATGACAATATTCAAATCAGTTTGCCAAAAATTGATGTGACATTGGAGAAATATCAAGATCGTTTTGAAATCGCTCAATTACGTCAAACGATAGCAACCTTGGGTTACCAAGAAGCGATTAGTTTTAGCTTTGCCGATGCAAAACTTGAGAAGCAATTGAATCCAAACGTACAGCCATTAATGCTTGCCAACCCAATTTCAAGTGACTTGGCTGCAATGCGTAGTACTTTGTTATCCAGCCTGATTCCTTGTGTCCAGTACAATTTAAACCGTCAGCAGCAGCGTATCCGTTTCTTTGAACTGGGCTTACGTTTTGATTATCAAAATGCACAAAGTATTCATGACCTGAAACAGATTCCGACTCTGGCCTTGATTGCGGTTGGTTCACGTGTACCAGAATCTTGGCATGCAAAACCACAGGTAATGGATTTCTTTGATTTCAAGGGTGAGGTGGAAGAAATTCTGGCTGCGGGGCGTGTAAAGGCTGAATTTGTCCGTACTGAGCGTGCATGGCTGCATCCAGGTCAATCTGCGGAAATTGTGGTTGATGGACAGTCGATTGGTTACTTGGGGCGTTTACACCCGTCACTGGAAAATGAACTCGATTTGGGCACAACATGGGTGGCAGAACTGGATCAGCAGGCTGTTTTGCAATCTTATGTATCTAATTTTACAGAATTATCACGTTTTCCATCGGTTAGACGTGATATTGCGCTTTTAATCTCTGATAATATTGAGGTTAGAGATATTCAGCGCTTAATTGAGCAGACTGGTGGTGAGTTACTCGACTCAACATGGTTGTTCGATGTGTATACGGGTCAAGGGGTTGAACAAGGCAAGCGCTCTTTAGCTTTTGCAGTGTTGTGGCAACATCCAGCACGTACGCTTGAAGATGCTGAAATTAAATCTGGTATGGATAACATTATTCAAGTGTTGGAAGACACTTACCAAGCGACATTGAGGGCCTCATGACAGCATTAACAAAAGCAGAGATGGCGGACCATTTAAGTGAGCTTACTAGCTTAAATCGCCGTGAAGCAAAACAGATGGTTGAGTTGTTTTTTGATGAGATCAGCCAAGCATTAATTGCGGGTGAACAAGTCAAACTTTCTGGTTTCGGTAATTTTGAATTACGTGATAAACGTGAGCGTCCAGGACGCAATCCAAAAACGGGTGAAGAAATCCCGATTTCTGCCCGCCGAGTGGTTACGTTTAGAGCGGGTCAAAAATTTAGACAGCGCGTTGGAAATGAGCAGATCGATTGATCTGCTTTTTTTATAGTGATATTTTTATTTGATTAAAAATCTAGGCGTAAAAAAAGAGAACCTATAATGGTTCTCTTTTTGATAATCTAAAAATATTAGATTATTGAGCAGCAGAAGCTGGAGCAGCTTCAGAAGCAGCAACGTCAGAAGCAGCAGCAGCAACGTCAGAAGCAGCAGCAGCAACGTCAGAAGCAGCAGCTTCAACAGCAGTAGTAGCTTCAGAAGCAGCAGCTACAGCTTCAGACGCAGCAGCGTTAGCATCAGCAGCAGGAGCTTCTTCTTTCTTAGAGCAACCAACGAAAGCTAAAGTAGTAGCAATAGCAGCAGCAACAGCGAATTTTTTGAATAACATGGCATCACTCTCATAAAATTGTGAGATTAAAAAAAACCTAGAGTTAGTCTGTTTGTGCTTTTATTATTCCTAAACGCTTTAGGTAACAACGCAGGGAGCAGCCTAACTGGTCTGCTGCTATCCTATCAAAGCAGATCATGAATTACTACTGTTCTGTCCAACAAAACGACAAAAATGGGCAGAATTTGGCTATTTTTTGATAGAAAAAAACTATGGAAATTAAAATTAAAATCGGTATTTCATTGTTTTTTTTATTGAAATTAATTTTAAATTTATTAAAAACAAAGGTTTATTGTTTTATTGGAATTTTAAAATAATCTGTAAATATTATGTAAGTTTGTCAACCAAATAAAAAAGGCTACCATAAAGGTAGCCTTTTTTAATGCACTTATCTTATGTCGATGCTTTACGTTTCATTTGATCAAAGAAGTCATCATTAGTTTTGGTTTCCTTCATACGATCTAATAAGAATTCCATTGCCGCAAGTTCATCCATAGGGTGAAGCAATTTGCGTAAAATCCAAACTTTACGTAGATTTTCTTCGCTCATTAGGCGCTCTTCACGACGAGTTCCAGATTTTTTGATATTCATTGCAGGGAATACTCGTTTCTCTGCGATACGGCGATCAAGCGTAATTTCTTGGTTACCTGTACCTTTAAATTCTTCGTAAATTACATCATCCATTTTACTGCCTGTTTCGATCAAAGCAGTTGAAATGATGGTTAGAGAACCACCTTCTTCGATATTACGCGCAGCACCGAAGAAACGTTTAGGGCGTTCTAATGCATGAGCATCCACACCACCTGTAAGTACCTTGCCTGATGATGGAATTACCGTGTTGTAAGCACGCGCAAGACGAGTAATTGAGTCAAGTAAAATCACAACGTCTTTTTTATGCTCAACTAAACGTTTTGCTTTCTCAATCACCATTTCTGCAACCTGAACATGGCGAGCAGGTGCTTCATCAAAGGTTGATGCTACTACTTCACCGCGAACGGTACGTTCCATCTCGGTCACTTCTTCAGGGCGTTCGTCAATGAGAAGTACGATTAAGAACACTTCAGGATTATTACGCACAATGGATTGAGCAATGTTTTGTAATAGCATTGTTTTACCCGCTTTAGGCGGTGCAACAATAATAGAACGTTGACCTTTACCAATCGGTGCCACCAGATCAACTACACGGGCAGTGAGGTCTTCAGTGGTTCCATTGCCCAGTTCCATGACTAACTGTTCAGTTGGGAACAATGGTGTCAGGTTTTCAAATAAAATTTTATTACGCGAGTTTTCTGGGGTGTCATAGTTGATTTGATTAACTTTTAACAAGGCAAAATAACGTTCACCTTCTTTTGGTGGACGAATTGTACCTGTAATGGTGTCACCTGTACGCAGGTTGAAACGGCGAATCTGGGATGGGCTGACATAAATGTCATCTGGTCCTGCCAAATATGAACCAGCAGCCGATCGTAGGAAACCAAAACCATCAGAGAGAATTTCGAGAACACCATCACCAAAGATTTCTTCGCCATTCATGGCATGGCGCTTTAAAATGGCAAAAATAATATCTTGTTTACGGTTACGTGCCATGCCTTCAAGGCCCATAAACTCCGCAATTTTAATGAGTTCGCCAATGGGTTTTTTCTTGAGTTCAGTTAAGTTCATAAGTGGTCAGACAGAATGGAATAAGTGGAGGAGTGTTTGGAAAGAATAAAAAAATCGACCGCATACATACATGCTGATGTAATTGTATAGTTACACAACCACAATTCAGTAGTCTGGTTCATTGTTTCAGAGAGAAATGTGAAAACAATTATTATTGCCGAGCGGCGATCTTATGTTTGTGTCTTGTAAGAAACGCAATGAAGTAGATTCCATTCAAAGCTTCTTCATCCAAGAATATAAGCGAAACTAAGAAATTTGTCAATTTTTACTGAGAAATACGTCGCTTAATTTAGACGTATTTCTCTTACTTATACGGTCAAAATCTGATTAGATGTTTTGATCAATAAATGCTGCAAGTTTAGAACGAGGTGCTGCACCGACTTGTTGAGCAACAACTTCGCCATTTTTAAACATTAATAATGCTGGAATATTACGAATGTTGTACTTCACAGCAGTGTCTTCACATGCAGTCACGTCAACTTTAACGATTTTGACTTTCCCTGCATATTCATTTGAAAGGTCTTCTAGCACTGGTGCAATGGCTTTACATGGTGCACACCAGCCAGCCCAGAAGTCAACAAGTACAGGAGTTTCAGCATCTAAAACATCTGCTTGGAAGTTTTCATCAGTTGTATTAACAATAGTCGCAGACATAAGGTTACTCCAAATTTAATAAATAAAGTGCAAATTCGTTCATCATCAGCATGAATCTTACATTGCTACTTTACTCAATGTAAGGGTTTGTTCTGATTATTCAAGTTTCAAAATGAAAAGTCTAATGGATGCTCACGATGTTGATTATCGGCTTCTACAATCATTTATAGCTTAAAAGAGAAAATACGCACCTATTATTGCTTAAAATGACTTTAAAATTATTGGCGTGTGAATTACTCTAATGCGTGAATTGAGCATAGGTTTATATGAATAATGTCTGATTTTCTGATTGATGAAGAATTACTTGCTGCAATTGATATGGGGTCGAATAGTTTCCACTTGGCGATTGCTCGTGTTGATCACGGTGAAGTGAAAAAAGTTGCTTCAATGTCAGAAAAAGTACAATTAGCAGCTGGGCTGGATGAAAATAAAAATTTAACTGAAGCTGCGCAACAGCGTGGACTTGCGTGTTTGGCTCGTTTTGTAGGGCGTTTAAGCTCTGTTCAAGCAAATCGTCTAAGAATTGTGGCGACAAATGCTTTAAGACAAGCAAAAAATGGTCATGAATTTATTCAAAAAGCAGCTGAAATTTTACCAAAACCCATTGAAATTATTGCTGGACGTGAAGAAGCACGTCTGATTTATTTAGGCGTTTCACACACGATGGCCAATGGTGGTCGACGTTTAGTGATTGATATTGGTGGTGGTTCAACAGAGTTCATCATTGGCGAAGAGTTTGAACCGCTACACACTGAATCGTTGCAAATGGGTTGTGTCGCTTACAGTAAAGCTTATTTTGCTGATGGTGAGATTTCAAGCAAGGCTTTTGATAAAGCTGTTGTCGCAGCGCGTAAAGAACTCTCTGCGATTGCAAATACCTATAAAGCAGAAGGTTGGGATACTGTTGTTGGCTCAAGTGGAACAATCAAAGCTTGTCGTCAAATTACGGTAAATCTTGGTTTGAGCGATGAACAAGAAAATTTAACTCGTGAAGGCTTATATAAATTAAAAGATCGTTTGCTCAAATTTAAACATATTTCTGAAATTGATTTTGAAGGTCTACGTGAAGATCGACGAGCAGTTTTGCCAGCAGGTCTTGCGATTTTATATGCCATTTTTGAAGTGTTAGAGCTTGATAAATTGGCATATTCTGATGGTGCTTTGCGTGAAGGCGTGATGTATGACTTACTTGGCCGCTTCAAACATGAAGATATTCGTGACCGAAGTGTGCAAGCCTTAATGGGACGTTATAATGCTGACCCAAAGCAAGCGGAACGTGTCGTAAATACAGCACAACAGTTATTTGATGGCGTCGCGAATGCTTTAAATTTAACGACTGAAGACAGTGACTTACTGCGTCGTGCTGCCTATTTGCATGAAATTGGATTAGCAATTAGCCATGGTGGCTATCATCGTCATGGGGCCTATTTGTTACAGCATTCAGATATCCCAGGCTTCTCACAGATTGATCAAAACCATCTTTCACATCTGGTTTCACATCATCGTCGTAAGTTACGGGCTGATGCAAAAAATGATGTTCTAAAAGTTGGTGGTAGTCATTTATTGTATCTCTGCTTACTGCTTCGTCTCGCTGTTTTGCTGAACCATAGTCGTAGTGATCAGATGCTTCCTGCCATTGAACTGAGTGTTGTAAATGGTCAACAATGGCAACTCAGCGTTTCTGGCGATGCTAAACAATGGCCTTTATTGGTTGCTGATTTGCATGATGAGCAAGTGCAATTTAAACATTGGGACATTGAGTTAAATATTCAGTCAGACAATTTTGTTGATTAACAATATATCCTTGTTAGGGATTATCTACGACTTATGAAAAATAAAGCGACTCAGTCCAAGTCTTGGGCTACGGTTCAAATTGCACGACATCCTGAACGTCCGCAATTTCTAGATTATGTCAGTGAAATCTTTACTGAATTTGATGCTCTTCATGGTGACCGTTTATATGGTGACGATGGTGCTATGATTGGCGGTTTAGCTCGTTTCGATGGGCAGCCAGTGATGGTGGTTGGTCAACATCGTGGTCGCAGTACGCGTGAAAAATTACAACATAACTTCGGTATGTGTAATCCAGAAGGTTATCGTAAATCACAGCGTTTACTTGATATGGCTGAACGTTTTAATCTTCCAGTATTTACTTTTGTCGATACCATGGGAGCTTATCCTGGTGTTGGTGCCGAAGAGCGTGGTCAAGCAGAAGCAATTGCAACAAGTTTAGCGCAGCTTTCTAGTTTAAAAGTACCTGTGATTGCGACTGTACTCGGTGAAGGCGGTTCTGGCGGGGCACTTGGTATTGGTGTCGCTGACCGCGTGATTATGCTATCGCATAGTATTTACTCAGTCATTTCACCTGAAGGCTGTGCTTCGATTTTATGGAAAACTGCGGACAAAGCTGCACAAGCCAGTGAAGCGCTCGCATTAACTGCCGACAAGCTGAAAGCTTTAGGTATTGTTGAGTATGTGGTGGATGAGGGTGAGGGGGCTCACTTACAACCTGAAAAAGTCATGCATGATTTGAAAGATGTGTTAAAACAAGCCTTAAATGAATTGCAACCGATGGATGCACAAGAACGATGCGATGCACGTTATCAACGTTTAATGAAGTTTGGCAGCAGCAATTTAGGCATCGCGTCTTAGCACAAACTCAGCATTTTTCTGAACAAACTCAATTCTTAATTGGGTGCAGCGGCGGCATGGATTCCATGCTGTTGCTGTATCTGATGTCTGAACTTTTCCCCACCCGAACCCGCGCGATATATATTGATCATCAACTTCAATCGATGAGTGAAGAATGGGGCAATTTAGTACAAAAACACGCTGATGCGCTAAAGATTCCTTGTGCTTTGCAAAAAGTCTCAGTCGGGTCAGGTAATCTAGAGCAACAAGCACGAGATGCGCGCTATCAAGCTTATCATAGACATTTAACTGAGAATGACATTTTAGTACTTGGGCATCATCAGCAAGATCAAGCGGAAACGCTGTTATTACGATTATTTTCTGGTGCAGGTGTCAATGGTTTGGCCGCGATGCAGCAAATTGATGTTCGGCAAGATATGACCATTTGGCGACCATTTTTAGATCTGAGTCGTGAGCAAATTGAGCAATGGTCACAGCAACTGGGTTTTGATTATGTGACTGATCTCACCAATCACGATACGCACTATGATCGGGCATGGTGTCGAGAAGAGTTATGGCCTGTATTAGAAAATCGCTTCCCTAAAATGCAGTCAGCTGTGTCAAGAACGAGTTATCTGATGCAAGATGCGGCAGAAATTTTAGATGATGTGCTGCAAAGTGATTGGAAATTATGTGCAACTGAGAATGAGCTGGATTTAACTTGTCTGTTGGAGCTATCTGATGCACGAAAACGTCAATTGCTGTCTGCTTGGATAAAAGGTAAGGATCAATATCGCCCAAGCTACGATATGGTACAACGCTTACAACAAGAGGTTATTCTGGCAAAACCAGATGCTCAGGCAATTTTACATATCAATCAACACTATTTTGTTCGCTATCAGAAAAAATTATATCGTTTAACTCACAACCAATTATATGCAGAAAAACAATCTACCATTCTGCCTGCATTATTAGAGCGATATGAGATGGGTGAAACGATCAAAGTTGCGGCTGGAACGTTTAAGATCGAATCTCAAGCGATTGGATTTTCATCCCAGCTTTTAGGGCGAGAGTTAAAGCTGCTGAAACGCCTAGGAGGGGAAAAAATTCATCTCTATGGTCGAGTTGGACATTGGCCACTGAAAAAAGCCATTCAAGATGCACAGATTTTGCCTTGGTTACGTCATACAATTCAAATATTGGTCGTAGATAATGTTATGCTTGGGGTTTTTAGCCCAAAGGGTTTTTGGTTGGCGCAATCTGATTATTTAGAGCAGGGTGGTTGGCAACCAAGTTTAATTTCTGACTGTAATGACTTTTTTCAGCAGTCTTTTTCATATGATGAGTAGGACATGGCGACAACATTGAATCAAAATATTTGTTTTATTGGTGGTGGTAACATGGCGCAAGCCTTGATTGGTGGGCTACTTTCGCGTGGTTTACCGACGACTCGCATTACCGTTTCTGATCCAGTTGAACAAATTCGTCACATCTTAGAAGAAAAAAATATTCAAACCACAACAGATAATGTGGACGCAATTAAAAATGCGGACGTTGTGGTATTGGCTGTCAAACCACAAGTTTTGGCAACGGTATTACAACCATTAAAAGGTTTATTGTCAGATAAACTCGTGATCTCAATTATTGCAGGTGCTGAAATTCAAACGATTTCAGATTTAATTGGCGGTAGTCAGCGTATTGTTCGTGTCATGCCGAACACGCCAGCATTGGTACAAACGGGTGCACATGGTATTTATGCATCTGAAGCAGTAAATGCTCAGGATCGTGAATTAACCAGTCAAATTTTGGCTGCGACAGGTTTAACCATTTGGGTAGACAATGAAGCGCAAATTGATGCAGTAACAGCAGTTTCTGGTTCTGGTCCAGCCTATTTCTTTTACTTGATGGAAAGTATGATTCGTGCAGGTAAAAACTTGGGCTTAGAAGAGAAAGTCGCGACGGCATTGACCCTGCAAACAGCGTTGGGTGCGGCACAAATGGCGATTACTAGCTCAAATTCTCCAACAGAATTACGTAAAAATGTGACTTCTCCAAATGGTACAACGCAAGCAGCTTTAGAAGTGTTTGATCGTGCGCAGATTTCACAAAATATTCAAGCAGCGCTTGCAGCAGCTCAGAAGCGTAGCCAAGAGCTTGCACAAGAGTTGAGTGACAAGACTAAATCGGTTTAAGTAGGATAAGACAATTATGGGTGCAAGTTCTGCGCTAATTTTTGGTGTTTTGATCAATGTTGCAATTTTATTGGTCTTTTTCCGTTTTTTAATGCAATTAGCGGCAGTCAGTCCATACAATCCAGTGGTCCTTTCAACCGTGAAAGCGACCAAGATTGTGGATGTTTTTAGCCGTATTTTTCCCACTCTAGGCAAGGGGCGTGTCAATTTAGCCGCAGTTGCTTTGTTGGTGGTATTGTACTTACTGAAAATTTTTGGGTTGATGTATTTGTCAGGACAAATGCCACATAGTGCGGTGTATCTTGTGATCACGACATTTGTGACGATGATCCAGGATTTAATTCGTTTCTGTCGTTATTTGATTTTTGCAACAATCATTTTGAGTTGGGTGGTGATGTTTACCCAGTCACGGTCACCTTATATTGAAGTGATTCAGGAGCTTGCAGAACCTTTACTTGCCCCATTTCGTCGTCTGTTACCGAATATGGGGATGATTGATTTATCTCCAATTTTGGCTTTCTTAGCTTTATATATTGCTGAGATATTAATGAATGAAGCAGCTAAAGTTCTTTTAACAGGTCTTTAATCTGCTTCAAAAATAAAAAAAGGATTGTGTAAAACACAATCCTTTTTTTATTGCTCACGTATTAGTGAGCAGCATCCCAGTCAAGACCTTGCCCAACTTCAACCACAAATGGTACTGAGATTTCTAATACAGACTGCATCACCTCAGCAATCTGTTTTGAAAGTCCATCTGCAATAGCGACATCTGCTTCAAATACCAATTCATCGTGAACTTGTAATAACAGCTTAGCCTGATCTTTTGGTAGGACTTTATCAACTGCAATCATGGCAAGTTTAATGATATCAGCAGCACTTCCTTGCAATGGTGCATTGATTGCCGCACGTTCGGCTGCCTGTTTGATCATTTTATTTGTTGCCATAATGTCTGGTGTATACAGACGACGACCTAAAATGGTTTCAACAAAGCCTTGTTCACGTGCAATCTGACGGGTACGTTCCATATAGTCGAGTACGCCCGGATAGCGTTGGAAATAGCGTGCAATATAGCTACGAGATTCTTCGCGTGTAAAGCCCAGTTGACGAGTAAGCCCAAACTCAGACATGCCATAGAGTAAACCAAAGTTAACGGCTTTGGCTTGTCGACGTTGATCATGAGTGACATCTTCAATCGCAATTCCCAAGACTTCTGATGCAGTACGACGGTGTACATCTTGGCCTTGTTGGAAAGCATGCACTAACGCATCATCTTGCGAAAAATGTGCCATCAAACGCAGTTCAATTTGTGAATAATCGGCTGCGAGTAACACACGACCTTCAGGTGCAATAAAGGCTTTACGAATCTGACGACCAATTGGTGTACGAATTGGAATATTTTGCAAATTTGGATCAGTGGAAGATAAACGCCCAGTCGCCGTGAGTGCTTGGTGATAACTGGTATGTACACGATGCGTTGCGTCATGTGATTGCTCGATCAAGCGATCAGTATAGGTATTTTTGAGTTTTGCTAATCCACGATGTTCTAAAATAACTTCAGCTAAAGGATGTTCGATTTTCTCTAAAATACTTTCACTGGTACTGTATTGACCCGTGGCAGTTTTCTTACCACCTTTAAGTCCAAGCTTATCAAATAGGACTTCACCCACTTGTTTAGGTGATGCGATATTAAAGGCTTCACCTGCTAATTCAGTTGCTTGGTTTTCTAAAGTTTGAATCGTTTCAGAGAACTCAACACTGAGTTGATCCAAAAATTGATGATCCAGTTTAATTCCATCTTCTTCCATACCTGTAAGCACGCGTGCTACAGGCATTTCAATATTATGTAGAATATGAACAAGTTCAGGATGGCTTTGAAGTTTCGCTTTTAATACTTCATAAAGACGATAAGTGACATGTGCATCTTCAGCAGCATAATGTGCCGCTATTTCTAATTCAATCTGATTAAAGGTTTTTTGCTTTACGCCTTTACCTGCGATTTGTTCAAAAGTGGTGGTCAAATGGCTGAGATAAACACGAGCTACATCATCCATCCCATGACGGGTTGCCGCCGCATTGAGTACATACGAGGCAAGCATGGTATCGAAATACCAGCCTTGAATTGTGATACCGTGATTAGCAAAAATATGCGCATCATATTTTAAGTGATGACCAATTTTTTTGATTTGCTCATTTTCTAAAATTGGTTTGATCTGAGCTAATAATGTTTCACGGTTGAGTTGAACAGGTGCACCTTCATAGTCATGTGCAACAGGTACATAGTAAGCATCATGAGCATCGAATGCGATCGAGAAGCCGACTAACTCAGCAACACGATAATCTAGATTTGTAGTTTCAGTATCAATGGCAAAATGATCAGCATGCTGTATACGTTGAAATAAAGCATCCCAAGCATCTTGGGTTAATACAGTGTGATAGGTTGCAGTTCCGAGTTGATCATCTTGACTAGAAAGGTTGGCATGATCCTCAGTGATCACTTGCTCAACTTTCTGTTCGGCTTTGACAATACTTTGAGATGTTTGTTGGTAAGCCGAATTATTTGGATTGTTGGGATGGTCTAAAGATTGTAATTGGTTACGGAATTCTAGTTCTATATAGAGGTCACGTAATTGATCTACATTTGGATTGCTTAGTTTTAAATCATGCCAATCTAAAGCTAAATCTAGATCACAGACAATACTGGCCAGTTGATGGTCAATCTTAATATTCTCTAAATTGTCTTTAATATTTTGGCTGATTTTGCCTTTCAGTTGATCAACATTGGCAATAATATTATTTAATGAACCATATTCAGTCAGTAGTTTTGCGGCAGTTTTTGCGCCGACACCTGGCACTCCCATAATACCGTCAGAAGCATCTCCCATCAGGGTGAGATAATCAATAATTTGATGTGGATGTACCCCAAATTTTTCTAGTACCCCAGCTTCATCTAACACACGTTCTTTAAAACTATCTTCGAGTTTGACATGTTCGTTGACCAATTGTGCCATGTCTTTGTCACCTGTTGAGATCAAGACATGGTGACCTTCAGCCAATGCACGTTTAGTGAGTGTGCCAATGATATCATCGGCTTCCGCACCCGGAAGACTATACAGAGGAATTCCTTGAGCTTTGATTAATGCATGTAGATAGGGAATTTGTTGAGATAATTCCTCAGGCATGCTTGGGCGATCACCTTTATAAATAGGTGATAATTTATGGCGAAAAGTTGGTTCTGGTGTATCAAAAATCACAGCCATATGAGTAGGCTGAGTACGACGCATTAACTTTTGAATTGCTGAAATTGCGCCACGGATTGCGTTGGTGTGTAAACCTGTAGAGGTTGTTAATGGCGGTAAAGCGTGAAAAGCACGAAATAAAAAATAAGACCCGTCAACCAAGACAAAAGGTGGCATTATGCAAATCCTTATTATGAACTAAATGCCATTTTACGTGAAAAAGTAGTGGCTGTCCTTGTTGTCTTGTAGAGCAGTGGCAAACTGTGTCGCATTAAATAATTGCAGTATTTTGTATGTAAAAATGGCTGCTTATCAACTGATCAAGTAAGATAACTTAAATGAAGCTGTCATAATTGATCTAAGTCTATGTATAAAAAAAATAAACAGGGAATTATTATCGTTTTAGTTGCTTTGACGGTGCTGCTTGCTTGCGCAATTGCATTTCAATGGCATGGAGCGATTGTTGCTGCAACAATTGGATTAACTGTTGTTATTGTGCACGTTATTTCAGAAATTCATCAGCGCTTACGCCAGCTAGAGCAGGCCGCGCCAAGTTTTTTTGCACAATCAGCGAATATAAATGGGCAAAAAATTATTATTTATGCTGCTGCACTCGTGGCACTTTTTGCTTACGCCAATACGTGGATGTGGTTAGCTGGCGGTGCATTATTGGTATTCATGCTATGTTTAATCCAAACGATCAGTGCATTTCAAACTCGACTGACTCATTTAGAACAATATGCAAATGTAGAGCCTGACATAGAGGCTTTAGCTCAGCAAAAGATCAACGCCCAAAATATTGAACAGTATCTTGATGAAGCCAAGAAGACAGAAACTCAAACACCAGTTTTTGAACAACATCCTGCGTGGATGAAAGCTGATGATCAGACGATACCAAATCAAAATAGTCAGTCACCTGTTGATTTTGAGCATCAAGCAACAACTCAAACAGTATCATGGTGGCAACCTGCACTTGATTGGATGATGCATGGCAATCCCATTTTACGCGTTGCAGTTGCAATATTAATGGTTGGCGTGGTGTTACTGTTACGCTTTGCTAGCGAGCATTGGCAATTAAGCTTGGGGGTAAAACTGAGTTTTATTGCTATTGCTGGTGTTATCACGACTATTGCAGGTTATTTACTACAAAAGAAAAACCAGTTATTTGCTGTGGCCTTGCAGGGTGTGGGTTTAGCCATTGTGTTTTTAACCCTGATCTTCTCGCATCATTTCGCTGTGATTGCCAGCCTGACCACAGCCAGTATCCTGTTTGTCATTTTACTGTTGGTGACGGTTTATCTCAGTTTAAAACAACAAGCCCTGTACTTGGCAATGCTGGCTTTGAGTATGGCCTATCTTGCGCCTTTGGTAATTCCACAAAATCATCCTGATGTGATTTTCTTATTTGGCTATTACTTTTTAATTAATTTAGCTGTTGCTGCGGTTAATTTTATTCAGCCGTGGAAAATTTTGCATCAAATCGCATTTTTTGCCACCATGTTTATTGGTGGCACAACGATTGGAATCTATGCAAAAACATATCAGTTTGACACCTTGGATATAATTTTATGGCTGCATATTGCTTTATTTATTTGGTTAAGCATTCGCTATAGCCAACTCATGTTACGGACACAAACTCAAGATATAAGCATCGATCAGACAGTTCCTCAAAGTCGTCAACGTTTACAGCCTATCTTAGATGTTGGGCTTATTTTTAGTGTTCCTGTACTTGGTTTTTCCCTGCATGCATATTTAATGCATAACTCGACTCAAGCATTAACTTGGGGAGCTGTTGCATTAGCTATTGTGTATATCGCATTAAATCTATGGATTAAACGTCGGCATCCACAATTATCTATCTTGGCAAAAAGTTTCTTTATTCTTGCAGTGGTTTTTGTTGCCCTGATTTTTCCATTGGCAAAAGGAGCGCACTGGACTTCAACGGGTTGGGTGATTCAAGGTACAGCATTAATTGTCTGGGGAGTAACTGAACGTTATCGTTTAAGTCGTTATGTGGGTGTTGTATTGGTGCTGTTAAGTTCAGTAGCACTCATTTTCCAAGTTTGGTCAAATGACCACTTTCCGATACTCAGTACAGTCATTTATGCAATCGCTCAGTTTATTTCAGCTTATTATTTATTAAATTATCAACAAGTTGAAAAATACTTTAGTGCTCGAATGCTCAGTGGAATTTTTTTAGTATTGGGAATGTATGCAGGAGCGATTGCAGGCGTTGAATTGATGCAGTGGCAACAACATGGACTGAGCCCATATTTAGCAATAGCAGTTTTATTATTGGCTTCGTTCAATCTAGTCGTTCGCTTTACATCAAGATTACAGTGGGGCAATGTACAGCTGATCTTATTGGGGAGTTTATTATTTCTGCTTTATGGTGAAAGTTTTGCAAAGAATGTTTATGTTCTGTTGCATTGGTCGAGTAAGTTAAATCAAGTCAGCTTTGCGGTTGCTTCGGTTGTATTGGCTCTAATGTTAATCACTTTGAAGAGTAATACTTCAAAGGAAAGTCTTATTATAGGGTCAAGCTTATTGTGGTTAAGTTTGGCAAGCATTGGTTTGTCGATTTTCCCAATGATGCCAATCCTTGCACTTGCCATCGCTCCTATCATCTACGGTATTTGGTTATTTCAAACGAATAGGACACAGTTACTGCATCAGCTTCCCGTCTGGTGCCTGACCCTGTTGTGGCTAGTGCTGGTCAGTCTGGATGCCTATTCTGCTGAGCAATATTATTTTTTACCGTTGCTGAACTTCACGGATATTCTATCCTTGCTGATGTTTATGGGGATGATCTGGATTATTTATCATCACGATTTTAGCGTTGAGCAATCCGTAGAAGGGGGCTTTAAAGTTACCGCCATTTTAATTGGTTTATTGGTGTTGAGTAGTGTGGTGGTACGTGCGATGCATCATTATCTGGGTACACCATTGTGGGGGTTGGACATTTGGTCACATGGTGATGTGCAACTCAGTCTGACTTTATTATGGGTGATTCTGGCATTTATCCTGATGACTTTTTCCAGTCGCTGTCATATTCGCCAAATCTGGTTTGTGGGTGCTGCGTTGTTGGGTATTGTGGTGGCTAAATTATTACTGCTGGACTTATCGCAAAGCGGTACATTGACACGCGTGATCTCATTTATTGGTTCGGGTGCGGTCATGCTGGTGATTGCATATCTTGCACCGCTACCACCTGCGCTTGAGGAAAATCAGAAAGAGGGTTAATCAACTCTCTTTCTGCCCTTTTTTAAGTTCTTTCTGATGGGCATATTGATCAAGCTCATCATCATCAAGTGGGATAGGTCGGTCAATCAAGCCCATTTTAGGTACAGGAATCTCAATTTGATTTTCTAAGAAACCATTGCGTACACGTTCTTGCATTTCATCGCGAACTTTCAATGCATTTTCCTGTCTACACCATACCGCAAAGAGAAGTTCAATCGATGACTCCCTAAATGCTGTTACAGTAACGGTTGCTTTCGGATCATCCATGACCAAAGGATATTTAGCAGCAACATCTAAAAGTACTTGTCGTACTTTGATAATGTCTTCATGGAAATTGATCGCCAATGTAATTGGAATACGCCGTATTGGGTATTTTGACAAATTCATGACGGGTGTTCGAATCAATTGTTCGTTTGGTAGGCGAATATACACATTATCTAGTGTCAGCAATTTAACTGAGAGGAGGTCAATTGAAATGACTTGTCCTTCAATCGTTTGTCCGCGAATTAAGGTAATCTGAATCGTATCACCAACTTCAAATGAACCTTCGCCGATCAAAAATAAACCACTGATCAAGTTGGTTGCCGATGTCTGTGATGCAAAACCCAAAGCAACGGTCAGAATTCCTGCTGCACCCAAGAACACGCTGAGTTTAAATCCAGCCTCTCTTAAGCTGGTCATAATAAATAACAGGAAAATAAAATAAAAAATCCCTCTACGCCATAGCAAGCGTTGATGGGCATTAAAACGATTTCCAATTGTACGAATGAAGGCATTCGATACCAGTCTTGCGATTACAAAACCAATAAACGCTAAAATAATCGCAACAACGATTTCGCTTAAACGTTCGAAGTTAATATTGGTGAAAATACTGGCGAGACTGCTAGCAACATCCTTTGGAATATTCGAATCAGGCATAGCAACCTCTTAAAAGAATGAATCAAACATATTGAATAATGTACTTCCAGGCGCACGAGGAGGATGTACATAAATCACTTCACCCGCTTGAGTTGGGGTTCTATTCTCAATCCGAATACGTGCTGGATGATCCATACCTTCATAATAGACTTTGATTTGTGAAGTCCATAAACGACCTGTACTTTCACTATAGAAAAGGGGAAGAGCAGGAACAGGAACATTCATACGATCAAAACGTAATTGATGTTGGCTAGTATTGTGAAATTCAATAGGAGTGACTGCGCGAAAAGCGCGCGGTTTTAACAGATTTAAATCAGTACGACCGTCTACAGAAGTGGCATAGCAAATTTCACCATTTTGAGGATCTTTACCGAACCATGTGTCTTTCGGTTGGATCACAGGAATATCAAATAGAGCTTCAGTGAGTCCATCCACTAAACCTGCAATCCATAGTGGGGTACTAATATATAAAGTTCCACGTTGTCCCGCAGGAATATAAATCGGATCAACGGGTTTAATCACTACAGAGCGATCTGCTAAACGCGGCATTAAATGGAATGTACTCTGTGTGTTATGAAACATGTAGCGTTCGATTTTTGCAGGTTGTGGCATTGCAAAAATCGTGTCATTTAGAGCTTGCCATTGCTGTTCGTAATCATGTTGAGATTGAGGACGATGATATTCCAATCGCCATTCTTTAATGCCACGTGTTAGACGAAATAATAATGAACCAAATTGCCAAGCTTTGGCTTGTTGAATTTCAAATTGTTGTTCGCCCCACCATTTCAATTCGTTGGCATGTGGAGCTTGATATTGATTATTTTGAGACAAGATGCAAAATTCCTGTGTGAGTATGCTAAACAGACTTCACGCTGTAACCTGCTTAGAGTACACTCAAGCATCTTTTTTATCATTATTTGTATAATGCAAATACTTAAACAAATACAAATTCCTTATAGTTTTGCCAAAAGACATGGCGTTTTATTACGTTATGAAGGTGATCAAATTTTTATTGTGCGACGGAAGGACACCGCGCGTATTGCTTTGCAGGAAGCACGTCGAATTTTGGGGAAATCGGCTCACGATCAATTGTGTACTGATCAAGAGTTCCATGCCTTACTCAGTTCTAGCTATGCAGGGGATACAGGTGAGTCACAACAAGTGGCTGCGGGTCTAGAAGATCATCCAGATTTATTAAGTTTGGCAGACCAAGTGCCTGAAGCTGAAGACTTGATGGATCAAGAGGATGATGCACCAATTGTTCGCTTAATTAATGCCTTATTGTCTGAAGCGATTCGTGTCAGCGCATCTGATATTCATATTGAAGCCTTTGAGAAAAAACTTTCGGTACGTTTACGTGTCGATGGTCAACTGCGTGAAATTGTACAGCCGCGCCGTGAACTTGCGCCGTTGTTGGTGTCACGTATTAAAGTCATGGCGAAACTGGATATTGCAGAAAAGCGTATTCCTCAGGATGGTCGTATTTCACTGCGCTTGGCAGGTCGTGAAGTGGATGTGCGTGTATCGACTTTACCTTCTTCGCATGGTGAACGAGTGGTCATGCGTTTACTAGACAAGCAAGCTGGGCGTTTAAATATGACTCATCTTGGTTTAATGAAAAATGACTATGAACGTTTAACGCAATTGGTACATCGTCCGCATGGCATTATCTTGGTGACAGGCCCAACAGGTTCGGGTAAAACGACAACCTTATATGCTGCATTGTCTGATCTTAATGATAATACACGTAATATTTTGACTGCCGAAGATCCGATTGAATATCAATTGGAAGGGATCGGTCAAACGCAGGTCAATACTAAAGTTGATATGACCTTTGCACGTGCATTAAAAGCGATGCTACGCCAAGATCCAGATGTGGTAATGGTTGGTGAGATTCGTGATCTTGAAACTGCTGAAATTGCGGTACAAGCATCTTTAACAGGGCACTTGGTGTTATCTACGCTGCATACCAATACAGCAATTGGTGCGGTAACACGTTTAAAAGATATGGGCATTGAACCATTCTTGTTGGCAAGTTCTTTGATAGGTGTCATTGCACAACGTCTTGTTCGAACCTTGTGTCCACATTGTGTGACTTGGCGAAAAGCAGATGATTTTGAGCGACAAGTGTTCCAACATCTCAAAGTTGATGAATATATGCAGTTACCTGAACCGCATGGTTGTGAAAAATGTTCACATGTTGGCTTTAGCGGACGAACTGCAATTTATGAAATTGTGCCAGTAGATGATTCGATGCGCCGTTTGATTCATGGTAATGCAGCTGAGTTTGAATTAGAAAATCATGCGCGTCGCCATGCTGCTTCGATTCGTGATGATGGTTTATTGAAAGTGTTAGCTGGAAAAACCACATTAGAAGAAGTATTGCGTGTGACGAATGAAGCTGCGGAAGTGTAAAGATGATATAAGTAAAAAAACAGCATGGATCACCATGCTGTTTTTCTTTGTAAAATCTGAAATCATTATTCAGTGGTTACGATATTAAAATTCACATCAATATTGCCACGAGTTGCATTTGAATATGGACAAACAATGTGTGCAGCGGCAACCAATTGTTCAGCTTCAGCTTGTTCCATACCAATCAGATAGACATTTAAAGTGACTTCGATACCAAAGCCATTTGGAATTGGACCAATTCCCACTTCACCTTCAACATAAGCATCTTTCGTAATTTTGAATTTATCTCGATTTGCAACAAATTTCATTGCACCTAAGAAACATGCTGAATAACCAGCCGCAAAAAGCTGTTCAGGGTTGGTCACCTCACCACCAGCACCGCCCATTTCTTTTGGCACACCTAACTGAACATCTAAGACACCGTCTGATGAAGTTGCGCGACCATCACGACCACCTGTAGCTTTTGCTTTTGCACGATAAACGACTTGTTCTAAAGACATGATTTTTATTCCTGAATAAATATTGTGTACAATTAAATCGTACACGATATATCTAGGAATGCAAGTTATCGATTTGTAAACTTAGGTTCTATTGCGTGAGATGGTGACGTAATGTCGCAAGCTGATCTTTAAGCTCTGTAAGTGATGTGGTTGAACAGGTCGCTGCTTCTGAAATTTTGGATGGAATATCGACTGCTTGTAATTTTAAAGTATGACCTTGTGGCGTAAGGGAAATAATAACCTGTCTTTCATCTTCGACTGAGCGTTTGCGTGAAATTAGTTGTGAGGCTTCAAGCTTTTTTAATAATGGAGTGAGTGTGGAAGATTCTAAGAATAATCTTTCTCCGATCTCAGACACACTGAGTTGATCCCTTTCCCAAAGCACTAACATTACCAGATATTGAGGGTAAGTTAATCCGAGAGGAGAGAGCAATTGACGGTAGACTTGATTTAAGGCAAGGTTGGTTGAGTAAATCAGAAAACAAAGCTGATTATCTAATAGTAATTGCTTATGTTCATCACCCATGCGCTTCTCAAACAGTATATTCATGTGATGATTATATCGTGATCTGCTTATGATTAGTTACGCAGATTTCATATCAATCATTACCAAAGCTCAGTGATTTTTTTCATCAAACGCGCCCTATAACGTGCTGTTGGATTATTAGGGTTATTAAGTGCTTCTTGTTCATAATATTGTTGCCAAGCAACAATCATGTCTAAAGTTGCACCTTTTTGTTTGATAATAAGCACGTCTTCTCGCTGGATATTATCTAATCTTTGTCTCGCACCTTCAGAACCCGTTCCCCAACCAATCACCCATTGCCCAAAAGAATTTAATGATAAATTTTGCGGTGTAGATAAGACACTTTGTGGACTGGCATTGGTTTCAACGATTGCTGCATGAAGTTGTGCAATTGCCCCTATAAAAAATAAAAAAATGAAAATTACTTTAAACATAAATCAAACTTAATACGAATGAATTGAGGGTATTACATCACGTATAGAATACGACCATTTGATCTTGTTCTACCATGATAAATAAAGCCTATTAAATCATGATCCTACAAAACATACATTTATGAAAATTGACTATAACAGTCAAAGTGATGCCATATGAGGATAAATTGAACAAAAGTATGCTTAGATAAAACGATTGTTTTTAATAATTGATAAGTTTGCGATGCTGCATTAATGGCATTGCTAGTCGAATATCATTTTGTTCAGCTAGGTCAAATGAAGATGTAATTAAACCATGTCCTTCAACTGTAATCATTTCTAATAGTTGCCCTCGGCTATTTGTAATCCCTGCATGACCCCAAGTTTGACGCTGTTCACCATGCCAGCCTTGCTGAGCTGCACCAAGCACATAACATTGGCTATCCATTGCACGTGCTTGTAATAGTAATTGCCAATGAAGTTGCCCTGTAGTGTAAGTAAATGCAGCAGGCGCGGTTAGAATGTTTGCACCTTGTTGGCGTAGAATCAAAGCAAGTTCTGGAAAGCGTAAGTCGTAACATACCATCAGTCCGATATTGCCAAAAGGTGTTTTGGCAACTACAACTTCATCACCAGGTTCAAAGAATCTTGATTCCTGATAACCACCGACAGCATCACTGACCTGAACGTCAAATAAATGGATTTTGTCATAACGCGCTTCAGTTCTTTCAGGGCTAATGCATAAACTGACGGTTCTAACTCGACCATCCTGAATGATTGAACCATCAGGACGAAATGGGCAGGGAAGTGTACCCGCAACAATCCATATCTGGTATCGGTGGGCAAGCTGTTCCAGTCGTTGCTGAATCGCCTCAAACTGTGCTGCGGTCTCACGTTGCTTACCTGCGGCAAAACAAACAAAATTTTCTGGGAAAACAATAAGCTCAGCAGCCTGAGCCTTACTTTGTTGGATCAATGACTCAATGACGATGAAATTTGCTTCAATGTCATTTTGAGAGTTCATTTGTGCAACAGAAAGTAAGGTCATACAAGCATCACAATTTAGTTTTCAGCAATTATGCATTTTGTTTTTGTGAATCAAGAGATAAACACTCTTGTTCTTTTTGCAATTGCTTTACAAGTGGCTCAAACATATTTTGGTTGTTTTCATTTAAACGCATTAGTGTTTTATGCGCATCTAACACAGTGTTGAGCATTGCACTATGTGTAACGTGCTCTTCAGTTAATTCTAAAGTGCATACGTTTGGATCGCCGCAATAATTTAAAATCACAAATACCTGACCTAGCCCCATACTGTTGGCTAAAGTTGTAATATCTGGATTTGTCGAGAGCATAACAGCTTGAATATGATGAACTTGTTTAAGCTTAAGACCTAGTTTTGCAAGTACACCCAAGACTGTGCTGTCAATAAATGTAGTTTCAGTTAAATCAACAATTGCACCGACAACATTCTGTTGCTGTTCAATTTTGTTGAGTAACTTGTCTAAACTTATACAAGAGTGAGCGCGCACTTCGCCAATAAGCTTGAAAATATGCGTTCCGTTCAAACTTGCATATTCAACATGACCTGTTGACATATAAATGCCATTTTCAGAGAAAGGATATAAAATTATCCCATAGTGATATTCTAGACACAAGTGGTTGGATGCTGTGATCTAATTAAAATATTGATTTTAGACTTAATTCATTCGACATATGCTTAATATTGCAATATCGTCAGCAACATGATCTGGTGCTTTGAAAGCGTCATGCTGAAGATGTTCGACCAATTGATTAAATTGATCATTCAAACCGCCATCAAATGGTTCAAGTGCGCCATCAGAACATAATATAAAACGAGCATTACGGCTCAGCGTACAACAATGTTCTTCAACTTCTAGTTCTTCAGTAAGACCTAATGGAAAGCTACTTGTTGTAAGGATTTGTGGTGGTTGGTTGGGTTCAAAGATAATTGGAGGAGGGTAGTGACCAGCGCTAGACCAACATACTTCATGAGTTGCTAAGTTTAATATTCCCGCCACCATAGTAATATGCTTTTCAATATTTTCTTGTACTAACATTGCATTTAGTTTTTGAATCAATTGACTAGGTGTTTTTGATCGGCCATGAAATGCCGCCATCCAAGATGTGAGTAAACTACTTGTTACCCCATGGCCTGAAACATCTGCTAAATAAAACAAGACTTCATCATCATTTAATCTCCAGTAATCATACCAATCTCCTGACAGGTAAGCTGAAGGCTGAAAAAATGATTCAAATTGATAGTTTGGTAATTCGATCGGGTTTGGTAATAATCTTTTTTGTAGTTCTGCGGCGGAAGGTAAATCTCTACTATCTTGATTACGTTTATATTGAGCATCGATTTTAAACAATGAGTGAACAGGATTTTTGGGTAATTCACTCCAAATCCATCCTGCCAACGCACCCATTTCCCATGCTTGAGCTAATGCAGTTCCTTCATGTTCAAAAGCAAGAACAATTGTAGGTAATTTCCATTGGTATTTTAAAAAATCTTGTACATCGGCAATAGCAATGATTGTTTGATCATACAAATCTAAATCATCGATATGAATGATTTGTAAACTCGGTAACTCATTTAGTGCTTGTTCTAAATAAGATATTGAGCGTGTGGGTTGAATAAAATACATAGATAAACAGCCGACCTTTTGTATTTGTATGATCATTTTTTAATTCATCATAGATGAAATATGATGAAAAACATAGTATTGCTAAAACTTTAAATTAATACATAAGTCTATCATTTAAAATTCCTCAGAGATTATTTGTCATCACCTGATTGATCGTTATTATCATCTTCGTCACTTACAAATGAAACATCTGCCGAATCTCCATGCTTTTCAGCGATTTGGAAGGCTTTACGTTGTAAGTAAAAATCACGGATCATTGAATATTTATCGCCTTTTAAGCTTTCTTCAATATCCAAAATTTGTGAGCGAGCATCAATTGCTTGTAATAAATTAGTAGACCAATAAATACCTTCTTGATCATCTAATAAATATTTTTGTGGGCGACCAAAACTATCTGTTGCTAAACCAAAACCGTCACGGAATGTGCTTGGACCAAAAAATGGCAGCATCACGTAAGGACCTGATGGTACACCGTAGTAACCTAAAGTGACGCCAAAACTTTCCTCTTCAGTGGTTAGGCCTAAACGACGGGCAGGATCAGCAAAACCTAGTGTTGTAAGCGTATTAATCGTGAAACGACCTAATGTCTTGGCAGCGCGAGTTGGTCGTCCTTGGATTAATTGGTTGACTGCATTCCAAGGTTCACCTAGATTTTTCCTAAATTGGCGATAAGGAGTACGGACTTCTTCTGGAACTTTTGCTACATACTGTATTGCAACAGGTTTTAATAAATTACGATCCAAAGCATCATTTAAAGCAAAGATCTGTCTATTCAATGGTTGTAAAGGATCTTTTACAGCATCAGGTTGGGCAGCGTTTGCATTGACCTTTAAATCATTTCTAGTGATATGTTTTAAATCTTTTATGGCTTGAATCGTCGATGTTGATTGTTGATTGTTGGTATTTGCCACAGAGCTTGTTTGAATAGATGGCTCGTTTTGAACTTCTTGTGCTAATACAGGTGAGTATGCTCCAGCAGTTAACAGCCCAAGCAAGATGTAATTTGAGTAATGCATATAAGTCCTTCGTCGCCATTAGAGCGAAATACAGTCATTAGAATGATTGCGCTGCATGACGCAAAACATAGATATAAGGTATACAGTTTAGTTGTTCTCTTCTTATTAAAACAAATTCGGTCGAAAAATATAAGAAAAATTGTGATTTTGGTTTAAAAACGTCCACTTAAATAAAAAGATTAGGAAAGGGGGTTGTATTGGGTAAGGAATGATGTAGAATGCACATCCATCGGCGGCGATGCAGATAAAAACTTGTTGATAAACAAGGATTTGGCTAGATAGGTTAGGTTCTTGGGTTGATTAGTGAGTTTTAAAAATATCGAAATTACCTGTTGACTTTAATTTAGATTAGAGTAACATAGCCGACCTAGCTTGGTGATGACGAATCATCGAGAAGATCATTAAGAGAATAGAAGAACAACTTGTGTGGATTTTTACTGATTGATCGATCGAAAATATTTCATTGATTGAATGGTAGAAATTTCTCGAAGTTTATTTGAGCG